>JANZZV010000015.1 GCA_026419195.1 Fervidobacterium sp. | reverse complement strand
GCCGTATTTCTTTGCAACAACTTTAATTTCGTTTTCATCGCTTGCAAGTTTCACAATTCCATCGGGACCTGTCTTTTTTGTTTTGATTAGTGTACCGTCCATTTTGTAGAAACTAACATCAACATTTTCTTCTGGACCACCTGAACGGTACTCGACCGTCATGAAACTGTATAAGTTTTTGCCAGTTGTAAACCTATACAAAGCGCTCTCTTTTGATGCACCTTGAGGATCCTTTGCAACAAACTTCCAAGAATAAGTCGTGTTTGGTTTCAGATTGCTCAGTGTGAACTCTTCTTTTGTCAAGTCTTTTTCTTGGATTATCCATGAACTTGGGTTCGTTCCTTCTCCAACGTAGAGATCGTACTTCAAACTTTGACCCTCTGGATCAACTGCTTTCCATTTCAAGGTTATTCCTTCAATGTCAAGGTTCGTTGCACCGTCTTTGGCTACTAATGACTCGTTAGATAACTGATCCGGTGGTTGGTTGAATAGTTGTGCACAATTTGTAAAAAGAAATAGTGAAAAAACCAAAACAGTCACAAGAAGGTAATATCTTCTTTTCACCTTAAATCCCCCCTTATAGAAATGTGAGATTGTTTTCTATAATAAAGGTTTTCTCATTTATTATAACATAAAGTTTTTCTATAGCAAATAATTGATTTTGGTGTTAGTTTAAAAGTTACTTAATCACAATTCCGTTACCAAATTCGTAATCAATTTTATCGTATTTTCATAATCTTTTCTATTTATCATCGACAAGGGACTGTGGATGTATCTTGCTGGTACTGATATCACTCCCGAGGCAATACCTGTAAGTGCGTATCTTCTTGCGTTTGTACCTCCCACTGTCCTCATTTTGTATTGAAATGGTATGTCTTTTTCCTTGGCAATTTCTACAAGTTTTTCAAATATTTGCTGATGAACAACATAACCACTGTGCATAAATGTTATCGCTGGACCATCACCAAGATGTGTTGACCACAATTGTTTTTCAAGTTCTGGATCATCCCCACTTGTTGTTGTTTCCACTGCAATAGCTATGTCCACACTTAATTGTTCAGCAATTATCGCTGGGCCTCTTAGCCCTGTTTCTTCTTGAACGGTAAATGCAAAGTAAATATCGTCCTGTGGCTGGATATCTTGTTCTATTATATCCATGAGTATGCTACATCCACATCGGTCGTCAAGCGCTTTTGCGATTATGAAATCTTCTGTTTCTTCGTACTGCGTTGTAAATGCCACCATATCACCTATTTTTACTATTCTTTCTGCCTCCTGTTTTGACTTCGCACCAATATCGATTTTTAATTCTGAGTATTTTGGTGTATTCATCAAACCATCTTTTTGAATGTGAACAGCCTTGTAACCTATGATACCTACGATTTCTTTACCTACTTGTACTTTCTTGCCTATCACTACTCTTGCATCTACCCCCCCAACTGGTGCAAAAGATAATGTTCCATCTTCGTTTATATTAGTTACCATAAATCCAACCTCATCCATATGGGCATCAAGAAGGATTTTCTTACCTCTTCCTTTGCCTTTTTTCAGGGCTATTAGATTTCCCATTCTGTCTACGTGTATTTCATCAACTTTTTCTTTTATACGCTCTTTTATATATTCTCTAACCTCTTCCTCGTATCCGGAAACACCTTTTATTTCTGTTAGGTCTCTTAAATATTTCAGCATGATTTTCCCTCCTCGAGTTCGGAAAGTTCTGTCACAGTAAATGCGAGTAATTTTGCAGTATCTTCTAAGTCTTTTATGTAAACTTTTTCATAAGGATTGTGCATATATTTTAATGGTATTGAAACTAATGCTGTCTTAACACCTATTCTTGTAAGTTGTACCTCATCTGTGTCTGTTCCGGATCTTGATGGAATAGGTTCAATTTGGATTTTTATGTTGTACTTTGCGGCTACTTTTTGGATATGTTCAACAAACTTTTTGTTTGTTACAGGTCCAATTCCTATCGCTGGTCCTTCTCCCATCTTTATTTTTGGGAAGCCAGGTATATCTTCATCACCGTGAGTAACATCTATGACTATTCCGTATTCTATTTCACTTATATATGCTCCACTTTTAGCACCAGGACCTCCGATTTCTTCCTGAGTAGAGAATATGTAATATACCTGTGCTGTTGTCTTCATTCTTGATAAAAATTCAGCAGCTTTGATTATTGATACGCAACTTGCCCTGTTGTCGATTGCTGGAGCGTATACCGTTCCATTTTTCTCAAAACCTTCTACATCAATTGTCACCAGATCACCGATATTTATCTCTCTCCAGTTTGGGTTCATTGTAACATCAACGAACAAATGATCGTAATCAGGAACTTTTTTCGATTCTTCTGTCGTTTGAAGGTGCGGAGGCATGAAACCCACAATACCTCTTAGCTTGCCTTTTTTCGTGTGTATCCATACTTTTTGGCTTATAATAGTCTTCGGATCCCAACCACCTATGGTGGAAAGTCTTAAAAAGCCATCTTCGTATATCTTAGCAACAAGAAACGCAATTTGGTCAGCGTGTGCAAAAAAGGCTATTTTTTGACCGATCCCCTTTTTCACACAAACTAAGCTACCCATTGGTGTTCTAAAACATTCGTCAGAATACGATTTCATTATGTTTTCTATTTCGCCGAGAACCTCGTCTTCGTATCCGGAAGGTCCGGGTATACTTGTAAGTTTTAAAAGCAAATCTTTTGTTGAAAACTTTTTTTCATTCTCACTCAAGGCTTATCCCTCCCATTTTTCTATCAAATTCTGTTATTTCTATTCTACCACTTTTGACGTACAATACGCATGGATAATCATGTTTTTCTGAAAACGTACCCTTCAAATCTGAAATCTGCACAAATGGAGCTTCAAATGAAAGGGCTGCAATAATTGACTCTCTTCCTTCATTTATACCTGCTCTTACCGTACCTTGACAACGTCCAAATATTATTACACTTCCCCCCGCTACAATTTCTGCTCCAGCATGTAAATTCCCTATCAACAACACATCACCAGAATGTATGATGCTTTGACCACTTCGAAGGTTTTTCTTTACCACTTTTGTTCCTGACCTGGTATCCCCTTGATTAACCATATCAATTTTCCTTTTTACTATCACTTCATTTGTTCCTTCAGAACCCATCAGTACATGAGAAATTGTCAAACCGAGTTCCTGAACCCTTGCAACTATTTTTGGAATATCAGATATGTGCTTTTCATGCTCCTCGACAAGTAACATTATCTTGTCACCTTTTGCAAAGAAATTACCCATGCTTTTTATCTTATCCTCTATCTTTTGTAAAACCTCAAGAATATCGGTGTAATCTTTTACGTAAAGTACAAGTCCGTCTTTTGTCATTTTGAAATCTACCAAGAAAAATACCTCCTTTCTTGCAACATTGGTAAGCGTTAGATCAAAGATCTATATACTGTTACTCTTAAATAATTCTTGATTCAGATTCTATCTCATCTATCCATTCAGACACATCCAACGGCGATATGCCCTTTATCAACCTTTTGAAAGTGAAAAAGTTATCTACGAATATGTCCTGCTTGTTTCCAGAGTAGATTTCCAATGCACACTCAAGAAGTGCAGCAAAATAATCTGCAGCCCTCACTATATTTCCAGATTCTCCCGTAAAAGGATTCACGAAATGTTCTATGTATTTCCGAATTGGCTGTAGATAGTTATTTCCATCTATCCATTCAACTATCATTTCACGTTCAACCGTACTTACAAGTTCGTCAAAACCTGGTAGTTTCTTTTTCGTTGGTGTTATAACATCACCAGTGAATGTTTCGGGGAAGTCATGTAAAATACCCTTAACTATTACATCTTCTACGTTTTGGAATCTTACCAATTTGGCGATTAGGTATGCTATAGTAACAACGAGGAAGGAGTGACCAGAAACGGTAGTTCTGACGTTCCTATGTGTTCTGTTCCATCTTATCATCGCTGTTAGGTTAAGTATGGAAGACCAAACGTAATTTGCTATGTTCCAAAGCATTTCCGTTTGATTTTTATCAAACTTTGTTTTTAATTTATCTATTTTTTCTTTTAACTCTCTCAATGGTTGGGAATAGTCAAATATCTTACCATTCTCAAAAGCCTCTAAGTAGCTTACATAAAGATCGGCAATTTTATCAACAGGATTTTCTGTTCCCTCAGAAATTAACAACTCAATGGCTTCACTATCAACTGAGTGTTTAAGCTCTTCTACCGACTTTTCAGCCAATTCTTTCCAAACTTTTGGTGAAAATCTTTCAATGCGTTCTTTTAACTGAAGTGATATGTCAGAAAGTACAATCTTCGGAAGTTCTCGTGCAAGTCTCCAACGTAGGCTCTCTTCTATATCTCCACCAAAAATTGTTTTAAAAAGGAAGGACAAAAAGAGTGTGTTAAACGAATTGTCTGCTTCAGAAAAACGTATTATAGCTGGTCTATTGTTCCAACGTTGGATAGTAAATAATTTAGTAAGTGAAAATAAAAACTTTCCCTTTCCCAATTTGATCACTCCAGACTATTTTTCAAACTATTCTTTGTGTTTATTATACCACGAGGTTTTCAAGAAAAAGAACTCAGAACTATTTGTTTTATATTGTAAACAATCATCCGAAAAAGTTAAGCTTGCTAAAGATATTCTACTGCCACTTCGTTTTCAAAGCAAAGTAAAATCACGCAATAAATTGAGAAAAATCATCAAATGATACTAACATTCAAATGAGATAATTCCTTGTTGAAAAATACGACAAACACCGACTCTTTTGCATCAAGAGCAAATTAATATAACCTTCGTATAAACATTATGTTAGAATTAAAAAATCAAGAGACAACCCTGCTTGTAGGAAAAATTTGAGGAAAAATAACAGTAGTCTTAAGTCTTTAAGGAAAGTAAAACTGCGGAATGTGTGATGAATAGGGTGAAAAGGATAAGACTATCCGAGTAAGTTTAAAATGCGGTTTATGGAACTGAGAATAATTCAATCGAAAACATTAAGAAAATCAATCAAGAGTGTATTGTTCGGCAATAGCATATTGACTGATTAATTTCTTGTTTGTATTTTTAAATTCGTACATTTTCATATCTGCTTTTTGAATTGCATCATCAATAGATGAGCATTCTTCTAAATTAACAATCCCATATGAAAATTTTACACTCGATATCTCCACAATTCTTTTTACAACACTATCAGGCTGAGTAGAGTCTATGTACAGTAAAAATTCATCCCCTCCATACCGAATAAAGATATCATTTTTTCGTATGTTTGAAAGCACGGTTTTAGACAAATTTAAAAGCAACTCATCACCTTTCTGGTGACCGTACTTGTCGTTGTACTTTTTTAAGTCATCTACATCAATGAAAACTAGATAACCCTTTTTCTGTCCACGCTTTATACTTTCGAATATCTTCCCAATAATCTCAAGCCCAGCTTGACGAGTATAAGCACCTGTTAGTTTATCAAAAAATGTGCTTTTAACAAAGTTGTTGTGTTCAACAATATTGTTTAGATGCACCTCTGCTATTTCGAAGATTGTTTCTATATTGTTTTTTTCTTTTTCTGGTAATGAGAAGTAATAAATTACCAAAATCATATTCTGGGAATAAAAGTTGTAAGAAATTCCTTTAGGTCTTCCAACTATCTTGACATACGATGGTGTCATTATCCTAACACCAATTACTGATGTGCTGGTGTATATTATCTTAGCCAATCTATTTACAAAATCAACTTCGTTGAGTGTTTGGACTAAGTGTTTAATTTGTGCTAAGATATTTTTATATTGCCTTTCAATTTGACTTCTTAATTCATTGCTTTCGACAAAAATGTTCTCCATCTTCTCAACCTCTTGTCATTTTTTCCTGAATACCAAACTAATTATCGCCTAAGAATGTCTAATATTTTAGAGCAGAGGAAAGGAGAGGTTACATGAAGAATGGTTTTTCATTGATAGAGAGTATAGTTGCTGTATTCATGATATCGTTGATTTTCTTAGCAATTGCATCAGGTTTATCAAGTATTTTACTCACAATAGTTTCAATTCAGAACATGCAAAAAACCACAGAATTTGAGAATTTTATAGCCCGATGGGTTTATATTCAGTCAGATTTTTCAACTATTGTAGAAGACGTTAACAGAGCCTTTTATGGTACCAATAACCCGATAAACTATCCAAAAGTCAGAAGTGTTGCACTCAGCAACGTTAGTAATTACTTTGATAAATTCACATTTGAAATAGAGTACTTGGCTAATAAAGTAAAATATTTTACCGTCTATAAATACAGAGCGTATTGAACTTTTCTAAGGGAAGGTGCGAATTGTGGATTTAAGCTTATCTGGTTTGATAGCAGCAATGATTGTTTTTACAATCATCTTTGCTATGCTTGGATTGATTTTTGATATAACATTACGAGTGCTTAACCAGCAAAAATTGTATTCAGAATTCTCTGCAGAAGCTCAAAGGATAGTGCACGTAGTTGACTTACTGTTATCTCAAAGTGTTTGGACCGATAGAGTATCGGCAAATGGTAGTTCACTAACGTTAGATTTTTTTGTTCCAGTCGGTACTTCTGTTGTAAAACAACTAAAAATGCTTAGAATTGAGAATTCAGAGATTGTTTTTGATGGAAAAAGGATAGCAAGCATATCGAATCTGGTGAGAAGTGTTAGGTTCTCACTTGAAGATATTCGGGGGAAAAAATATATACTGATGAGTATAGAACCTGAGAGTATTAGATTTAGACCCTATTTAATTCCTATCATGACTGCGCTGAGTGAAGGGAATTGAATAAAGTAAAGAATTAATTCATGGATGGTGGTAAAATGAAAAATAATTTTAAAGAAGGTTTTGCCACAGCGATTGTTCTTATTTTTCTTGTTATTTCGAGTATAATTTTGCTTACAATTTACGAAATTGCTCAGAATTACAGAAATAACGCTGTAAAAATGAGCGTATCTGTTCAGCTTGACACCGACGCTCTCAACGTACTTAATTCCGGAATTGGTTATCTAAGAAGCAGGAGCATAGGAATCTTAGGATTTAACGTGTCATTTTCTTCAGATACACCCAATTGGTTTGATAATGATTACATGAACAAGCTGAACGAAAGTTGGAAGACGTTTGTAATGCAAAATGTCAAAAGAAACTCTGTTTACAAAATACTCTCTTTCACTTCATCATCGAATTTTTCAGTTGACCAAACCTTGGCAAATGAAATACAGCGGTACAAACAATCTAGGGAACTTTCCTCTGTAGAGTTGTACGCATTTGAGATTTCTAAGTTAAATTTGTTTTTGGTCTCAAAGGTTCAGAAAGGTGATAGAGTAACCTATGCATACGGTATCGTTGGTTCAAAACTGCTTAATCAATACATTTATTTCACGAACAAAGAAAAGCTTCCAACAGGTTCTACAATATTTTTCAAATCCGGTGAGCTCATAGATGGACCGTTGAGAACACATGATTATATTAACATAAACAACGCAGGTGGGCGCCCTACATTTCTGAGTACTATTGAGGTACTTGGAATAAAGGATCAAAATGGAAATATTGTTCCTGTTTCTAATTATCAAACGTTTGCAGATTTACGAGGTAATCCACCTTACAAGATCTTGACTCAACAAGATGTTGATGCATTGAGGTTTGATTTGATCAAACAAGAGTATAAAGCTGCAATAAGTGGACTTGTGAATACTTACGATTATGCAAAAAATAATCCCAACAACTTAACTGGTTTGAGATTTACCGGTGATATTACAGTAAGTTTTAATCACGGACAAGGTGGCTCAAATTATGATGTAAAGATATCACAAGGTAACGTTGATTACATTATCACATGGGAACCTTCAGGACCTCCAAGAGCTCGCTTAAGAAGACAAGGTGGTGGACAACCTGAAGAGTTTGTTTTCAATTTCAATGGAATAATCTATTCTACTGGGAATATGACTGTAGATGGTCCCACAAAGCTCTCGACGTATAAGGGTAACTACACTCTCTATTCTGAAAATGATATTTTGATAGCAGATAGACTAATTCCCGCACAAACGTACAGCACTTTATTCACCGCTAATGAACACGGCAACAACGGCGAGGAAATATCAGTAAATAAAATCAATCAAATAAAGAATTTCTTTTCTTTCGGTGAGACCTCTTCCTTAAATCTAGTTGGTGAAAAAAACGTACGAATAATAGAAAAACTCAACAATATGAAACTCTTCGGTAGTATCTTTGCCTTCGATGGTTCGTTTACAGTGGATAACTACAACACTGGCAGTTCAAACCAACAGCTTTTCGTTTTTGGCAGTATTATGCAAAACTTAAGAGGACCCGTAGGAACATTCAATCCTTCAACAGGTCAAACCTTAACAGGCTATTACAAATCGTATGTTTATGATCCACGAATTGTGACAGGGGCATATCAACCTGCTGGAACACCAACGAAATCTGGTACGATAAGATTATTTGTACTTGGCTTGGCTAAGTAATTCATTCACCTTTGGTTACAAAAAGGTAGTACTTTTCTGGAGGAATAACTGAAATCGAGATAACACCATTGTAGTCACAAACAATACACGTAGAAATCGAATTGTTTGTTTCATCTTCCCAGATAGCCGCAATAAGCTCAGGACCCCATTCGTAGGGTTTGTTAGCTTGGAGCTTTTTATCAGGTAGATTATACCAACTGTAATCTGAAAATTCAATTCGTACATTCTTATCCTTTGATTTAAAGATAACTTGTCCTTCTGAGTTCACAGGATAATGGTATTTTTTATTCACATTCATATCGTAAAGCCAGACGTCGTACCAATATGTCACAAGACCATCGTATTCCTCAAGTCCAACAAAATTCCAAGAAAATACTGGAGTTGTTGAAACATCGACTGAATTATCAGCTGGTTGAACGTTTGAAATACCAAAGAGAGGTAAAACTATGACACTACCCAATGTTGTTTTCGAAGCTTCGAAAGATCCATAAACACTACTCACAGCATACCAAATGCGTTTTCCGTAGGTGATTTCCCCAGAAGAATCTATAAACATGTTCATATTGCCATTGACAGTAGCTATTTTGGAGAATTTTTTCCCGTCAAACGAACGATACACAGCATAGCCTACTGGTTTGTCTGTACGTGATTTTTGAGAACTTTCTTCCCATTTTTTCCATTTAATTACTACATAAGAATTTGAATATTTCGATGCGTTATTGTAATACTTAACTTGAGAGTTAATATTATAACCATAAATCGCGGGCTTACTGTATTCGACGTAATATGGTGTAACTCTTAAATCAACCAAACCAATAAAGTACAACGGAACAATAATTTCATATCTGTTATCATTCTCGTCGTAAGCATCTATAAACAAGTAGGTTTTTCCATTGAATGGTGATGTATCAATAGTTCCGTTTAATTTATCCCCTGCGTTGTAAATTCTTGGCGAAGTCAGTGCTTCAGCACCAGGTGGATTTCCGAGTTTTGCGTACATATGTGATATTTTAACATTATCACTTCTTGCCCACGCTTCTATATAAATCCGACCTTTTTGAACGATTCTATAAACCCCATCCTTGTCATTGACATATTTAGTTCCTTTCATTTCCGAATCATAAAGTGAAAAACCTATCTGTATGTTGCTTTTTGCTGCGGGATCGAACTTTGGCTTTCTCAAAGTCGTATTTAGATTAATTGAAGAATGCAAAGACAGTATATCAATAACAGTATTCGCATATCCTTCTTTTTGTATTTCTATCTTGTATGCGGAGTTTAGTTCCAAATTTTCAAATATCACCATACCACTATCATTTGATTTTTTCGATATTCTTCCGCTTTTTGTATCTAAAATAACAGTTGCATCTTTTACCACAGGACCAGAATTATACTCTGTTATCACTATTCTTACATAACCATAATAACTTTGAATTAGCTTCGCACAGCTACTTGATGCAATCAACGCAAATGTGGTGAGTAACCATGCAAGTGAAGTTAAGATAATATTTTGCAAAGCGCTGCTCTTTGGTGATTTTTTTGAGAATCTATTGCCCATTTCCAAACACCGTCCACCATTCTGAAACATTATCGCTCAAAATAGTTTCCGCACTACCTTTCAATACTGTACCAGTTACAGAGATTATTTTTCCATTCAGCCTTATCTCACCATTTATAACTAAATTTGAAGTAGCTTTTTCTGGTATTACTAGCTTTATTCTGTATTTTCCACTAAGGTCAGAGAAATCGTATGAAGATACGGATGAAAAATCGACCACTCGCTCAACAACTATTTCATCAGGGCCGTTGTTTTTTTCAAAGTATACAGCAATTTTTTCAGGTTTATTTGTCAAACTCAAGATTGCACTTGAATTCAACTTTACCAACATGCTTTCAGAATCAGATTCAACAATTTTTTCAAACTTCAAAAATCTCTCTTCGGCTTTTCTGAAACATAACCTTGGAAAACTCGAGACATTTGTTCTTTCTTGGCTATCCGGACCACCTAAGAAAATATCATATTTTCCAGTTGGTATACTACAAAATTTAGCCACACCATCCTTATTTGTCTTTGCAAAATACCTAACAACTCGACCGCTTTCAGGGGTTCCTATCAAAGTTATGAAAACTGATGGTATATTCCAACTTTCATAAGCATCTGTTACTTTAACAAAAAAGTTTGTACCACCGCTTGAAGAGATATCTGTTTTGATAGCCTTTGCTTGCAATAATCCGTACCCTGACCTATCATCCACTCCAGACTCGTCGATATCAAGCGCAGATTTTTCAATTAGGCCTTTGATTTGCCAAGGTTTAGCTTGTGGATATTTCTGTAACAACAAGGCAACAAGACCAGAAACATAAGGTGTAGCCATAGAGGTACCGGACATAAATCCATAATAGCCGTTGTTATCACTACTTAGAAAAGAATCTTTATCATAACCGTAGGAATCCTGTTGTGGCATTGTTGATAATATATTCACCCCTGGCGCGGAGATGGATAAGGAAGGACTTCTACTTGAAAAATTAGCTGTTTTTATATCACCACCATTGTATTCGGCAGCACCAACCTGAATAACACCTGGATAATTTGCCGGATACATAAAAGATTGAGACGAACTAGAATTACCTGCTGCGGCTACAACTATTACATTTCTTTCGAGAGCATAATCGAATGCATCTTTTAACAACTGCGAATAACCGGGTCCTCCCCAAGAATTACTTAAAATCTTTGCACCGTGGTCAACTGCCCAAACAATACCTCTTGCCGTAAAATCGTCTCCAACATACCAACCACCTTCATCAAATATAACTATCGGCATTATCTTTGCCTTTGGAGCCACACCAACAATACCTTTGCCATCCTTTTTCGCGGCAATAATTCCTGCAACATGCGTGCCGTGAGCTCCTCCAAAGGAAGAATCTGAATACGCCTGAATTACCTGACCGCTTTTTGGCCTATACCCTTCTATAACCTGTCCTGCCAAATCTGGGTGCGTACCATCTACTCCTGTGTCAAGAACGGCAATGATTATTTCGTTACCTTCAAAACCTTCATCCCACGACTGCTTTACATCGATAGCTCTGTGCCCCCAAAGGTAAAAATCAAGCGTTTCGTTTGTATAATTACTTTTGAAAGGCATTACTAATTCTTTGTTTTTCGAAATCTTGATCCCTGACTTAGTTTTCTGAACTGGTGCAAGAAATCTCTTATACACAGGTTCAACGTATCTTATTCCGTAAGCAGACAAATCCCCTAAGCTCTTCAACTTCTCAAAGACTGCTTCGACAGCTTCTTTTGTTTCAACTGAAAAAGCCTTTAATTCAGGAATGTGTACAATCATATTCCCATTTAAAAGATGAACTATATCATGTATATATTTTTCCGAAGAATAACCAACAATTAGCCTGTTTTCATACAAGTTGCTATTAAAATCTTGATTAGGATAATTTGTTTGCTTTGATTCCATTGCTTTACTCCTTACACATGACGAAAAAAGAAAAGCACACGCAATGCATAACATTAATAAAGATAAAAAATGGATTGAAAATATTGATTTTCTCAAAAGCAAATTTTTCACTCAGCATCACCTCTTTAAAAAGCTTAGCAATAACTATATTATATCATGTGTCCATAATAAATTCATAGGACATGCTGTTAAAAGCACATTGCGATTTATAGTTAAAAACAAAAGCAGACCAACGGTCTGCTTTTGGAATTGAAGTAACTTTGATCATAAAAGTATTACATTCTCGTACTTTCCTTTTGTAACATTCTTTGTATCGAACACAAAAGGAACGCGTTTGGCTATATATTCGTAATCAATGCCAATCGTATGTCCTGAAGTAATGACAGCACCATCGATGGTTTTCAAAAATTCGTCCGTTAATTCACAACGTTTATAGTGCTTTCCATTATGCTCAAATTCTGGAATAAATGGATCATAGTAATAAACATTTACCTTCTTCTTCTCTAGCAACTCAATCACTTTTAGTGCTGGACTTTCACGTAAATCATCAATATTACCTTTATAAGCTACGCCAAGCAACAATATATTCGTGCCATTAAAACACTTTCTTCTATCGTTTAGTATATCAGCCAATCTTTCGACAACATACTGAGGCATACCATCTGAAATCTCTCCCGCTAGTTCAACAAGCATCATATGCAAATCATACTCTCTTGCCTTGTAAACAAGATAAAATGGATCGATTGGTATACAATGCCCACCAATGCCTGGTCCGGGGTAAAATGGCATATAACCAAAAGGCTTTGTAGCTGCAGCATCTATAACTTCCCAGATATTAATTCCCATTTTATTTGCAATCTTTGTCATCTCCTGAACAAGCGCAATATTTACAAGCCTGAAAGTATTCTCAAGAATTTTGGTCATCTCCGCAGCCTTTGGTGAGGAAACCGGAAAAACACCTGCTTCAAGCACATTCTCATAAAGAGCAACGGCATGTTTTGTACACTCAGAAGTCATACCCCCCACAACCTTTGGTGTATTACGTGTTTTATACCGGGGATTACCAGGATCCACACGCTCGGGACTAAATGCAAGATAAAAATCTTTACCTACCTTAAGTCCTGTTTGTTCAAGTATTGGAAGCACAACCTCATCCGTTGTACCTGGGTAGGTGGTACTTTCAAGCACGATCAGTTGTCCCTTTCTTAATCGTCTTTTAATTTCTTCGGTACTCTTAATTATATAGCTTAAATCAGGTTGTTTAAATTTATCAAGAGGAGTTGGTACACAGATACTAATCACATCACAATTTGAAAGCTCATCAAAATTGGTCGTTGCCCTCAACTTCCCGGAAATTACTAGTTCTTTCAATTCTTCGTCATCGACATCACCGATGTAATTTTCCCCGCGATTGATCATATCAACGCGCTTTTGCTGAATATCAAAACCAATAACCTTAAAACCTGCCCTTGCCTTTTCCACAGCTAACGGAAGACCAACGTATCCCATTCCGATAACACCTACAACTGCCTGCCTTCCAAGTATCTTTTCGTATAATCCCATTTTTCGTCCCTCCTTTGTTCGGGAAACTGACTCTATTCATTCACTGAATGAATATTACCATATATATTATCGGAAGTCAAACAAAAGATTTAAAATTGACGTTAAACAAAAATAACTTTACCGAACTGTATTGTGGTAAAATAGAAACGAAAAAGTACTCAAAAAGGGAGGTACGAACGTGAGAAGGTACACAGTCATAACATTAGTAATTTTTTGTTTGAGTTTAGCTTTTTCTAGTATACGTGTTGGAGACTACATATCCGTAGATGTTTTTGGTCAAAAGGAACTTAGCAAAACTTTTTTGGTGTCTTCCGATGGGACAATTTCTTACCCGTATGTCGGTACTATTAGAGTTGTAGGACTAACTGTTGATCAGGTCAAATCCATAATTGAGCAAGGACTGAGAAAGATAATCAAAGACCCGATTGTAACAGTTTACATCGAGAAATATGCGCCAAGATATGTTTTTCTACAAGGAGTAGTAAATCAAGCTATAGATATTTCTTATATTCCCAATTTGACCTTAACAAAAGTTTTGTCTCTTACTGGCTTGGATATTATGAAAACGACTACAACAGCGAAAGACGGAAATACAAGAGATATCGATTTTACTAAAGTTCAGCTGATAAGAGGTGGAAAACCAACAACTTACAATCTTTTACCGTTTCTCTACGGTGAATACTTGGCAAATGACCCAATTATATCGGAGGGTGATATAATTTACCTCCCATCTCTAACAGATGATAAAAAAATAATAGTAATAGGCGCATATAACCTCACTACTGGTTACGAGCCGGGCATGAGTTTAAGGACGTTGTTGTTAAGATTAGGACCTCTCGATAAAGAAAAAGTACAAATAGAAAATGCTGTACTTACAATCGATAATAAGCCCGTTTTAGTGAATCTTGAAAATGTAATAAATGGAAGGATAAATTACGAGCTAAAGCCTGGTGCAACACTTTACATTCCAAAGCGTGATGATAGATATGTTTATGTAGTCGGTTATGTACTTAACCCAGGAGTACAGTTTTTTAATGCAGATGAAGAAATGACGTTGGCTTTTGCGATTGCTAAAGCGGGTGGAATAGAAAAGGAATATGAAAAATGGATTGAAAAAATTAATATTATCACTCCTAATGTGGGCTCAAAAGAATATGCAAAGGACGTATTAAAAAATGCCAACGAAGTGAAACTAACGAACGCATGCATAATAGAAGTGAAGAAATACCCAGAATTTAAAGTCTACCTAACAGGAGACTTTGTGATGCAAAGTCAAGTTGTATTCGAACCAGATGAACCAAAGACATTGCAGCAATTGTTTGTAAAAATAGGAGGATTAAAAACAGATCAATTCAAGTGGATAGAAAGCATAAAGATAAATGGAAATGCGGTTGATAAAACAAAACTCGAATCGTATACATTAAAAGACAAAGATGTGGTGGAGATAAAGAAATACCCAGAATTTAAAGTCTACCTAACAGGAGACTTTGTGATGCAAAGTCAGACAACGGGAGTAAGTGGGTTTACAGGACAAAGTCAAGTTGTATTCGAACCAGATGAACCAAAGACATTGCAGCAATTGTTTGTAAAAATAGGAGGATTAAAAAC
>JANZZV010000014.1 GCA_026419195.1 Fervidobacterium sp. | reverse complement strand
CACCTGTTCTTTGGTGAACTCAGGCAACCAGAGGAGGTCTGCTCTGTTGGATGGAATTGCGTTGTCTTATCCCACTACACTTAAGTACCCTACACTTATCAGTATTACGCTCCTTAATTTCTTATTTTTCCTCCCATGGTAGATCTCTCTTATCGTGTGTAAAAAGTTGCTTACTAGTCTTTCGCTTCCAAACATTTCAAACTCGTCTATCATTAACACCGTTTCTTTCCCTGTTTGCTCATACAATTGCATGAAGTATTCATCAAGTTCTGCTATCTTTTTTATCCTTTTCAAGTTAATTGGTTGATTTAAATTGCTTTCTAAGAAGAATTCCACCTTTTTTTGAAAAATTCTGATAAAGTCATCTTCTTCTGTGACACTGCCGAGGTTTTCGAAGGATATAAACACGGGTAGAAATGTATCCTTAATGTTTTCAACGACATCAAGGAGGAAAGTAGTCTTTCCGGTTTGTCTTGGTGCAGAGATTGTGAAGTATCGATAATTTTCGATGTATTCAAGTGCTTTTTTCATTTCTTCATTTCGTTCAACGTAGTAACATGTTTGTTTATCAACTGGTCCTGTCGTGCAAAATCTTTTCATGCTTCCTCCTTAACAAAAGAGTTTTTTGTCTATGTATTATTATATCACTTAAGTTTTATTGTTAATAATCTTTGTTAGAATTTTCAATGATTTTTGAAACTTTTTGTATTACTTCTTGAGGATTTCTTCCAAAAATTCTTATCATTGCTTCCTTTCCGTACCAACCTTCATCATAAATTATATCAGGTAAGCTGCCAATTGTTTTCACAGCTTGTTCTATCATCCACTGCATCGACTTCCCGTCATGGTTTGAGATTTCAATAGGTTCAGAGGCTCTGTCGTATTTGAATACTTTTAAACCATTTTTTATCGCATTGTCGATGTATTGCTTTTCGTATCTTATATTAGTAACACAGCGTATATGTGGGGCAAATTCTTTCGCGGCTATGCTCATTCTTGCTGTATGAGATTTATCTTTAAACGAAGGTGAAGATGCGAAAAATGGTTTTCCTTCTTTCAGTCTTATTCGTCCGGGAAATTTGGCAACCTCTTCTTCTGTTGTTGACCAAGGCAACGCGTAAGATACATTTTGTCCAACTTCGGGTACTGTTTTGTGACCTATTTTTTCGATTTCAGGTATTATCTTTTCAAGTCTTTCCAATGCCTCTATTTTCATCCATTCGCGAGCAAGTTTTTCACTTTCGACTTGCTCTTGTTTACTTAAGGAGAGTATTTTTTCCATGATTTCCATACTTGATAATATAGCTTCTTCCACTTGATACCCAAAAGAAATAAAGCCGGTCACAAGGCTCGAAAATGCGCAACCAGTTCCATGGAATCGTTTATGTATCCGTTTTGCTGAGAATTCTTTGTCTTTATAAAGTACTTTAATTTCATCTCCATCCTTATGTCCGCAGGTTATTATACACTTCTCGGAAGGTTTGAGTTTAAGTCTTTCAGCCTCTTGGTTATTCAATATCACGTAGTCAGCGTAATTTAGATTTTTCAAGACCTCTTCTTCTGCTTCAAAGAAGTACCCTGAACTTGAACTTAGGATTACATTCCAAACAATTATTGATTCTTGGTATTTTTCGCGTACTAGTTTTACAAATTCTGGTGTAATCAATCCTATCTTAATATACTTAGGTCTTTCGAGTACAGAAAGTTCTCTATCTATATCTTCCCATTTTCTAAATGTAACTGAAAAAACTCTTTCTCTATTTTGCACTGTGTATGTACTCACAACGGCGTTTGCACTTATTCCGAGTAGAGCCAGACTTTTTATATCTTGTAAGATCCCAGCACCTGCTGACGGATCAAATCCTGATATCACCATCACCATCTTCGGTAACCTCCTCCACATACCTTAGTAATTTTTCAAGTCCTTCTTTACAATCGTTTGATGCTTCCACCGTAAAATCACATTTAAAGTTTCTTATAAAATCAAGTGTTCTGAGAAAGTCTTTTGAATCACCCCACGGCGCATGGTGACATTGATTGTATACGTTTAAGTCAGCATAGTAAAGGTGGAATTCACTTATATACTCAGCACACTTATCGATAAATTTCACCGGGTCAAAGTTATAAATTTCGGAATCTATTAATAGATGACCTATGTCTACACACAATGTTGTGTTTGTCTGTCTTGTGAACCAAGTATAATCTTCTGGTGAGTGGAAATAGTCATTCATATAGATATTTTCTATTCTGACAGGTATTATTTGATTGAGTTGAGATATGGCTTCGACGGCTTCATGAACAATTTTCTGTTGTACTATCCAATTTTCACTTTGGCGTGCGTTTGGAAAATGTATAACTACGTATTCCGCGCCTATATTTTTGGCTAAAATGGCACAGTTGTAGTTTTTTTCATAAGTGTCTTTTCTTAACTCATCAATTGTTGAGGTGGGAAATGGATGAGTTTGTTTGTATCGGTAGATAAACGGTGCGTGCAATCCAAATGTTGCGCTTTTTGTGTGTAAAAATTCGAGTATTTTACTTAGATCATTTTCTTTAAAAAATGTCAATTCATAATTCTTTGATGAGGGAAGATCGTTTAATTTTTCTATGTTTGCCCTTATCAAACTTGTAGATATAACTTTTCTTCCCACGCAATTGTCACCTTTCCAATTCCTGGGCAATTTTTATTGCACAAAATGGTCCACACATTGAGCAGCCTTTATCTTCGTAAGGTCGCTGTTTGTATTTTTCTCGAGCCTTGTCTGAGTGAATAGCGAGCTTAAACATTTCGTTCCAATTAAACTCTGAACGGGCTATTGCCATTTCTTTTTCTAGTTTTAATGCTTTTTTGTTACCTTTTGCTACATCTGCAATTGTTGCAGCAATCTTTGAAGCTATAACTCCTTCTTTAACATCTTCAATAGTGGGTAACGAAACATGCTCTGCGGGTGTTACATAGCACAAGAAATCACATCCATAATAGCCTGCTAAAGCACCACCTATTGCGCTAACTATGTGGTCGTATCCAACTCCTCTATCGGTTGGTAATGGACCAAGAAGAAATATCGGCGCTCCTTTTCCTACTTTTTTCATCAATTTTACGTTAATTTCTATGTCATTTAAAGGTACATGTCCTGGTCCTTCAAGCATTACTTGTACACCCTTTTCATGACATCTTTCCACAAGTTCACTCATTTCAAACAACTCTTCGAGTTGCTGAACATCCGTTGCATCAACGATAGCACCAGGTCTCATGCCGTCTCCAAGACTAAGTGTTATATCGTATTCTTTTGCAATATCGAGTATTTCATCAAAATGCTTGTAAAAAGGATTTTCTTTGTTGTTTTTTATCATCCAGCCAACTATAATAGACCCACCACGACTAACTATCCTTAGTATTCTTTTTGAATTGCGTATTTTCTCAAGAACCTTTTTGTTTATACCTACGTGTATTGTCATAAAATCGATACCGTCTTCTGCGTGTTCAAGCACCATGTTGATGAAATCTTTTTCAGAAAAGTCAACTACATTCTTCTTTTCACGAAATGCTTTTACCGCCGAGTCGTAGATGGGAACAGATCCAACGGGTACTGTACAATGTTTTATTAATTCTTTCCTCATCTGCCTGATTTCACCCCATGTTGAAAGGATCATTACGGTGTCTGCGCCTGCTTGAATAGCTACATTCATTTTCTCTATCTCTTCTTCAAGTGAAGAATACCCTTTTGAAGTACCAATGTTTGCGTTGACTTTAACAGAGAAACCTTCACCAATTACTACTGGCTTTTTTAAATCATGATATTTATTTTTCGGAAGCACAGCTTTACCAGATGCTAATTTGTTTAAAATTTCTTGTATACTTACTTCTTCGTATTGCGCGCAGACTTCCATTTCTTCTGTTATAGTTCCACTCCTTGCAAGGTCCATCTGAGTCATACTTTCATCACCTTCTCGCTTGAAAGACTATCTATTCTTTTTAATTCTTGTTCTATTAGCTCTGCTGCTCTTAGACCAGAAAATATCATTCCACCAAATATAGGTCCCATTCTTGGTCCGCCTCCTACACTTACAGCTGCCATACCTATTACATATAAGCCTGGAAAAATTTCTTTTGTGTTTTCAACGACGAATTTTTCACCATTTTCCGCATCCATTGGAAACTCATATTCAACAACCCCACAACTGCATAAATTTTCAGAATTCCCTGACACACTATTTAAAATGCCTCTTTTAGACAACAATCTCACAAGGTTTGCTGGATGGCCCGTTCCATCAACAACTACTTTTGAAACAACGGTTATTGGATCTACATGTAACTTTTCTCTAATCGTTGGCATCCAGTTGATTACAACTCCCGATATTCTTTCATCGTACATAACCAAATCTTCTACGAAGACATTGTTAAATATCAATGCACCATTTTGTGTGGCTTTGTACAATAATGCGGAAGCAAAGTGCACAGAGTCGACTGTCAAAAATTCGCCGTGTTCTTTGTAATTAATCTGGTTTTCTCTAAGATATCCTATGAGTTCTCTCTCAAGTACAACCTCGTTGAACATCATACCTCCGCCCCAAATACCACCACCTGGTTCGTTTTTAGCTTCAAATATTGCAACACTACGCCCATTTTTGGCAAGCTCACTTGCCAAAGCTAGTCCACTGGGACCACATCCAGCTATTGCTACATCGACGGTCAAAGCTTTGTTGAGCTTTTCAAAAAACTCTTCAACGATAAGTTTGCTTATAAGTGTGTCTTTCTTGTACATAAAACCAACCTCCTCTTTGAGAATTTTAAAATAAAATCCCTCCGAAAATACGGAGGGATTGATTAAATATATCTTTACCTTCTTCCCGAATCCCTCCGCCGGTATTACCCGGTTCAGGTTCAAAGGGTCGAGAGATTGTCTCTCTCCTCTCAGCCCCGCATAATAGGAGCTCCCCTTCGGGAATAATATTCACTTGTCAAATTTATTTTAACATGGCTTTGTTAATCGTCAATAAATGAAAAATAACATCTAAAGGCGAAAGCCAAAGAAAAAGCTCTGATAAAACTTGGATGCTGTATAGAGAGTACCTAAAAGAATAAGTTTTTGTAAGTCTTAGATTAGAATTGTTAATGCTTAATGCATTTGTTGAATTTTTCTAAATGTTTGTGAGAATGAGATAAAGCTTGCAAAAGTGTTTGAGTTTTGCATGAAATGAAAAAGGTCTCACCAGTTTGGAGCTTTTGTGTTTTGTAGCTAAATCAGTTCTCTAAATCCTTCACCGAAAACATTTCGTGCTTCGTTAACTATAAAAAATGCATGTGGGTCGATTCGTCTGATACTTGATACAAGTTCATGTAATTCTCGACGTTTTAAAGCCACCAATAAGATCTTTTTTGGACTTAGAGTGTAACCTCCTATAGCATCAAATATCGTTACCCCTCTTTCAAGTTCGTCAAGGATGAATTTTCTTATTTCATCCCACTTTTCTGAAACTACCCATACGTTAACGGACAATTCTAAACCTTTCATTACAAAATCAATAGTTGTTCCATTTATTATAATAGCCAGCACCGAGTACATACCTGTGTCGATTTCATAAGCAAGCCCTGCTAAAACCCCAATCGTAATATCCAAAAATAGTATTGTCATGCCCATTGGAAAACCAAAGAATTTGTTTAGTATCTTTGCAATTATGTCTGTGCCTCCAGTTGAAGCATTTTGTGAGAATGCTATTGCCATACCTATAGCTGTTAATATATCTCCAAAGAACACAGAAATTATGATATCCCCTTGATATTTGAATAAAGGAAGGATTCTATTGAAAAGATCAACCAAAAAATTGAGTAAGAATGTGCAGTAAATTGTTTTAAAACTGAAATCAAATCCCACAAGTATGAAGGCAGTTAAAAACAATAGACCATTTATTATATACATCCAAATACCAACGGAGAGATTTATAAACCTATTTAAAACTATAGCCAAACCGGAAGCACCACCTGCAGCGATATTGTTAGGTATCAAAAAGATAGAAATTCCAAGAGCAGTTAGAAAAACTCCAAAGGATGATAGGAAGTATTCTTTAAAAATTACGCTGTAATTCTTTTTAACTCCCATGGAAATTTCACCACCGATACACCGTATTCTCTCAGTTGTTTTTCTTTGTATTTAATGGTCCCGCGCTCGCCTTCGATGATAGCGCCAGCGTGACCCATTCTTTTACCTTCAGGTGCGTGTCTTCCTGCAAAGTAAGCTTTTATAAACTCTGGTTTAAAACCTATTTTGATTGCATGCTCCACACCCTTTATTTCATCTTCACCACCTATCTCACCGATCAAGACGACCTTTTCATACCCAAGATTTTTAACTATCTCAAATGCCTCAGCTACATTAGTACCAACTATTGGATCACCTCCAAGTCCAAGTGCAACGCCTATTCCAAATTCTTCGCTTATGTTCTTTGCCACTTCGTACATCAATGTACCGCTTCTTGAAATTATACAAATTTCACCATCTTTGAAATATTTTTCAGGCATTATACCAAGTTTTACTCGCTCTCTTGGATGTATGATGCCAGGACAATTTGGACCTATCAGAGTTAACTTATTCTCTTTAACTAACTTCACCATTTTCAGTGTATCGTGGATTGGTACATGTTCTGTGATAACGATGAAGTTCTTCACCCCATTCTCAAACGCATCAAGAAATGCTTCGTACAAGAAAGGAGCTGGTACAAAAAATATAGCAGTATCTACTTTATCATGACAGAATTGTCTTAACGATTTTAATACAGGAATATCCAGGAAATGTTTCTGCTGATCATTTCTGCTAATACCACATACTATGTTTGTACCATAGTCTTTCATCTTTTTTGTATGATACCTTCCGTATCTACCGGTAATTCCGTAAACACAGATTTTACTGTCTTTCCAAAACATAGTCCTTCCCTCTCTTTGTATCAAAGTTTTTCAACTGATTTATCAGTTCTTCCATATCACCTACACAAGTAATGTTTAGTGACCTTAAAACTTCTCTGGCAATTTCTTCATTATTACCAGTAAGTCTGACAATAAGTTTTACATTTGGAAACTTCAAATGAAAATGCTTTATTCCCTCGGCGATCTCTAAACAATCGGTTATTCCACCAAAAATATTTAGAACAATAATATCTGAATACTTTCTTAACTCATCTAAAGCATTTTGAAGTTCCTCTCTATCAGCACCACCCCCTATGTCACAAAAGTTTGCAGGTTCGAATCCAAATTCTTTAAGTACATCTATAGTTGCCATCACAATACCAGCGCCACATCCAATTACACCTATGTCCCCATGAAGCTTAATTATTTTCTCAGTAGTTTTTTCAATAACCCAGTGCTGTCTAAAAACTGCACTATCATCGAGATGAAAAACTGCGTCTAATAGATAAAGTCTCCCTTTAGAAAAGCCTATAGGATTAATTTCTAAAAGTGTTAAATCATATTTTATGAACACATCTGTCAGTCTTTCTGCTGTTTCTCTAATTTCTTCAGGAAGACTCTGTATACTATTGGTCTTGAATACTCTATCTGGATTTTCTTTTGAAAATTCTTCAATGTTTATTCCTCCAAATTTTGAAAAAATGTATAGAAAATCTCTTGCGTTTCTGTCAATTGATAAAGAGAAGTACCATTCTTCATCGTGTTCAATTAACTCCTCTATCAAGACACATTCGGGTAATTCACCCTTTATTGGTTTGTTGAGCAACTCATTCAATAATTTCTTTGTCTCATCAAATGAATTACTGATTTTTACACCTCCTGCTTTCATCCGACCACCAACAAGTACTTGGGACTTAAGTATTTGTGGAAATCCTAATCTTTTTACCTCTTCAAGTTCCTTGACGGTGTAATCTTTCGTTAATAAAACTCCTTTTGGGACACGGAATCCTTCTTTACTTAAAATACCCTTCGCAACATACTCGTGAATCTTCACATAAACCCCTCCTTGTGTGAATTTTCAAAAGAAAAATTTCCCAAAAATCTATGGTTTTTGGGAAAAGCATCCCACAAAGGCAGGTCTCCCGACTTGTGGATCGTCCTACTCTCCACGCCTTCCCAGCTATCGCCAGTGGCATTATGTGGATTTCGTCCCCACTTACGGTGGCCTGACCGTCCCGGACTTTCACCGGAGTTCCCTATTAAGCCAACGCACCTTTGCAGGGGAGAATATTAAATTTTCAATGATTTCTACTAAATATATTACCACAAGTAGTTTTAAATAGTGATAATTCTATCTGTTTGTTACATAAGTGTAATTTCTATGTGTAATATAAATTGACATACAAGATTTAAGTTATTATAATTAAATTGTATTACTATCAAATAAGGTTTAGGAGGGGTAAAAGTGAAGAAAGATAAATACGTCAGTATAAAGTTTGTTGTCTTGCTTATTTTCTCAGCAGCAGTGGCAGTTTCGTTGATTTTAGTTAACCTTTTAGCTTTAAGGCAAGCTGAAAAAATACTTGGCTTATCTGCTCTTGATTTTTTAAGAGCATGTGCTGCAAACATGGATTTGGACGCCTTGAAAAAAGTTATAGATACGATGGATGATTCGATAAACGAGTACAAAGCGTTGAATTCGTACCTTAGAAAAGCTCGCGAAAAAAGTTCTTTTAAATACCTTTATACAATAAAGATTGAAAAAAATAAACTCACATACCTTGTCGATGGCCTGGATCCATCTTCTGAAGAATTTTCAGCATTGGGAGAAGAAGAAGAGTCTTTTCTCGATCAATATAATCTTGGCAATGAGTTTTACACATCTGTGTACAGCGATCCAAAGTGGGGAAGGTTGCAAACAGCTGCTATACCCATCAAGCAAGAAGGTAAAATAATCGCTTGGCTTGCTGGAGATTTTGATGCCTCCGTCGTCTCAAATGTGCAAAGGAGTTTCTTCTTTTTATTTTTAGTTTTTTCGGGATTCTTGTTTATGATAATAATTTCTGTAATTATGTACATATTCAAAAACTTAAACACATTGGACAAAACATTCTCAGTTATTGCAAATGGCGATTTATCAAAGGAAATAGCTATCAAAGGAAACAACGAAATAGCACATATATTTGCGTCTGCCGAAAAAACACGTCAAGGTTTGAAAAATTTGGTACAGTCTATAAAAGTTGCAGCGGCTGATGTGCTAAGTAAGTCAGAGGAAATTCACAGCTTTTCAAATTATATCGCTAAGGACGTGAAAGATTTAGAAATTACCAATCAAGGATTGTATCAATTTATCGAAAGCTTGCATGCTTCAATAGAAGAGCTAAGTGCATCTTCTGAGCAGTTCAACGCAAGCTTAGCAACATTAACAAGCGAAGTTGAAAGTATATCAAAATCAACAGTGCAAGTAACATCAGCTACTGAAACAGGAAAAAAGAGCTTACAGGGAGCTGTCAGTTCTTCAAGCTTTGTTATAGATTCAATCAGAAATTTTGAGATTAGTGTTAAGTCTCTTCAAGAAAAGACTAATAACATACAAAGTGTACTTTCTGAAATCTCTACAATAGCTGAGCAAACCAACCTTTTAGCTTTGAATGCTGCAATAGAGGCAGCGAGGGCAGGAGAAGTAGGACGTGGTTTTGCGGTGGTTGCTGACGAAATTAGAAAACTTGCGGAACAAAGTAAAGAAGCTACAAAGAGAATTTCAAATATCTTGCTTGAGATAACAAATGCAGTTGGAGTAGTTTCGAAAAACAGTGAAGATGGTATTAAAAAAGTAGAGGAACTAAATATAAATATCAAGCAAGCTAGTGAAAAGTATAGAGAGATTGACGAACTTGTAAACAAAGTTATGGAAAGAATAAGTAATCTTTTAGCACTTTCTGAAGAAGAGAAGGCAATTTTTTCACAATTCGTATCAACTGTGGAAAGTGTAGTTTCAAGTTCGGGATTGCTTGTAAACATGGCAAAGAACATAGAGAAGATGGTTGAGCAAACATCGAAGAATTCTGAATCAATCAGCAAGCAATCGGAATCACTAAAGGTTGCTGTTGATGTGCTTGATGAGAAACAAAAGATATTTAAGTTGTGATTTGTATTTTTTGAATTTTCAATATTCTATTCCTTTTCTTGCTTCTATTCCGTTTTGGTAGTAATGTTTTATTTCTTCCATGTTTGTTACAAGATCTGCAATTTCGATGAACCGTTTTGGTGCATATCTTCCGGTTAGAATTATTTCTACGTTTTCAGGTCTTTGAGTTATAAGGTCTATGACTTGTTCTGCCTCAATAAGTTTGTAATGTACAGCTATATTTATTTCATCCAATATTACTATATCAAATCGACCAGAAAGTATCACTTGTCTTGCTCTTTCGAGTCCTTCTTGTGCAAGTTTTATATCTTCTTGTGTAGGTGAATTTTTAATAAAACAATTTCTACCGTACTGTTCAATAACAAAGTTAGGTAAATACTTTACAGCTTCAAGTTCGCTGTATTTCATGCCTTTTACGAATTGACCCATATATACTTTCTTTCCAGCACATATCGCCCTTAGTGCAAGACCAAGTGCTGCTGTTGTTTTTCCCTTCCCATTTCCTGTGTAAATGTGTATAAAACCCATTTTATCTCTCCTTTCCAAGATAATTTGTGAGCAAATGGAGTATTAGTTGATTATCTTTTTGAGACTTTAATCCTAATCTTATATAGCCCGACATATTAAAATCTTTCATAAATCTTACGTGAATATTTTTCTGTTTTATTAGCTTTCTAAAGGTATTTTCGTTTTGAATTTTGCACGTTAAGTAGTTTGTTTTCGAAGGGAACGCCATAAGATGAGAAAATTTTTGCCTTTCATCTTCGTAGTACTTCTTTGTTTTGTCGATAAATTTTTTGTAATCATGGTAGTTTTCTACGATCTTTTCTAATACCATATATCCACTTCCACCAATTGCCCAAAGCATTCTGTATTTTTTAAACAAATGATTATACTTTTTCGTTTTCACATAACCAATCCTTACTCCAGGAATTCCAAGTATTTTTGTAAATGTCCTTAGTATAATAACATTTTCAAATTTGTCTAAATCTATGTGTCTAAGAAAATTATCGGGAACAAAATCAACAAATGCCTCATCTACAATCACTATTATTTTTTCTGAGTAATCCTGCAGATCCTTAAGGAAACAATTCAAATCTTCATAAATTCCAGTTGGATTATTTGGATTTCCAAGAATAACAGCAATTTTTTTATGCTTCTCTAATTCATCTTTAACATGTTTTGTTAAGCGATCTAAATTAAGTCGACCATTTTCTAAAATCCATACCGTTTTTAATTGTGAACTTGAAAATCTTGCTATTTTTGCGTATTCTGTATAATTTGGCAAGGGTATTAAAACACACGCATCCTTCATTATAGTCCATCCAATTATTTGTAAAGCTTCAGTAGCTCCAGCGACAATAGTACAGTCCTCTCCAAATAACTTTTTGAAGTCCTCCTCTATCCATTCGACATAAGTGTACCTTGTTTCGTATCTTAAAACATCCTCAAAGGCGATTTTTATAAAATCAGGAACCAAAGTATTTACTGAAATTGAAAAGTCAATCGTATTTTCATCTTTTATACCACCATGCACAGTGAAATCACCACACTTAGCAAAATCGTCACAATCCTTTTATACAATTTCAGAGCACGAAAAATATCGTACTTGTCGGGTAATTTTCCATCAAATTTATAGTATCCTATCTTTTCGAGTCCGACACCTAAGACCCCAGAAAATGCACTCATTGGATATGTTGAGTTTATCTTTATACCTCCGTATCTTGTTATGTATTCCAGTCCACGTTTTGGGTTAAATAGTATAATCACAAGTGCTGTTAACCGCGAAGGAATTATGTTTAACAGATCATCAAATCTTGCGCAAAATTTTCCAAACCATTCGTATTTTACTGTTCTGTAACCAAATAACGCATCGTAAGTGTTCACCACTCTATAAATGATCGCTCCATACAAGCCAAATAGCAGATAATAGAACAAAGGACCTGTGATACTATCAGAGATATTTTCAGAAAGACTTTCTATTGCTGCAGAATAAAGATGAGGTTTATCAAGTTTGCTAACATCTCTTGAGACTATTAACTTTACTTTTTCTTTCAGTTCTTCTTGATCATCGACTGTGCAATTTTTTACGTGTATGTACAAAGACTTTATTGAAAAAGCGGATTTCAAAAGATAGATTTGTAAGAGTAACCTTAACCAAGAATAGTTAACAAAGCTTATTAAAAAAACAATAACTACCCAATAAGTTATTTCAAAAATCAACGAAATGCTACCGAGAAAGAAAGAGAGAGACCTACTTTTTTTACCTGAATAATATCTGTCAAATAGTTTACCTATAAATCCCATGTACACAACCGGATGTATTTTTGTAGGATATTCGCCAAAGAGAATGTCAAAGAAAATTGCAGTAATCAAAATAATAACTTTTTCCCGCATTCTTTCCTCCTTTGTCTCAAAAAAATCAATATATTTTTGCATCGTTAAGTATTTTTTGAATGTCAACATTTTTTTCGATTACCTGCGCTAGTTTTTCAAGTGTGGATTCGAGGAAATCTTTGTAAGACATGTTTGATTTCTCAATACCTAAACTTTGCAGAAATTTTCCCCTAAAATCATCATTGTTAAATATACCATGTATGTATGTTCCCCACACTTTAAAATCTGTATCGAATGCTCCGTCTTTTACTAATTTGCCATCAATTTGCATTTCAAATATATAATTATCGTCCAAATTTTCTGTTTGTCCTAAATGAATTTCGTAACCTTCTAAAAGACTTTCTGTGAAAAAACCAATGTCTTTAATCATCCTAGCACAGATTTGTCTTGTGGTTTTTTTGTTTTTGAAAGTTGTTTGAATATTTAAAAATCCAAGCCCGTCTATTTCTCTTATCTCGCTTTCAATTTTATGGGGGTTGTATATTTTTTTTCCAAGCATTTGATAACCACCACAAATACCGATAAGTTTACCGCCATTTTTTAGATAATTTCTCAAAACGTTCTCAAAACCAGACAATTTTAACCATATTAGATCTCTAATAGTATTTTTCGAACCTGGCAGTATAACCACATCAGGGTTTGCAAAATCTCGTACATTACTCACGAATCTCAATCTTACATTTTTTTCCATTTTCAAAGCATCAAAATCATCGAAGTTTGAAATATGTGGGTAAGCAACGACACATATATCTATTTTTCCTTCATATTTACTTAACTGGTCTAAAGTTGTGGAATCTTCTTGAGGTAATATCAAATCAACATAAGGAACAACACCAACAACTGGTACCTTCGACCTTTGCTCTACGATTTCGATACCGCTTTTAAAAAGGGCTAAGTCACCTCTGAACTTGTTTACGATGAAACCTTTTATCAAACTTTTCTCGTCGTCTTCCAAAAGCCAGTAAGTTCCCAAAAGCTGAGCAAAAATACCTCCGCGATCTATATCTCCGACCAAATATGTAGGGGCGTTTAAGTACTTAGCTATTGCCATATTAACGATATCATTGTCTTTCAAATTGAGTTCTACAGGACTACCAGCTCCTTCAACAACGATAAGTTCGTAATTTGATTTCAAATTCTCAATCGACTCTACAACAATATTCCACAAGTATTTTTTACGTTCATAATAGCTTACAGCAGATATTGTGTCCCACACTTTACCCCTAACAATGACTTGTGATTTTGAATTTCCTTCTGGTTTCAGTAGAATTGGGTTCATGTCAACGGTTGGTTCTATTTTGCAAGCAATTGCTTGCAGATACTGCGCTCTGCCTATCTCTCCACCATCTTTACAAACGGCGGCATTGTTTGACATGTTCTGTGATTTAAAAGGTGCTACCCTTATACCCATGTTGGCAAACAACCTACATAATCCGGCTACTATTGTGCTTTTGCCTGCGGATGACATTGTGCCTAAGATCACTATAGATTTACTCATATCATTCTCCTTTTATATGCTCGCGATATATCTTATCTATCGGGAGTGGAAAAGAGAATATTGGACCATCGTAGACAAGTGTGTGGTATTCACCATTTTCACCACATAGATCTGCTCCTAAACTATTGGCAAATTCAACAAAATTTTCGTCTAACTCTTTTCCAAGCAACTGTTCAAATCCTTTTTTGACAGCAACTACTCTTGCTTTGAACCCGAGTTTAATAAACTCGTTAAATATCTCTTCCCTTGATTTTTTCCAGAGTGGTTCGAAAACGTTCACATTCTTTTGATTGCATACACGAACTATCCAATCTAAATGTTCTTGAAGGTCAATGTCACCAAAGACACCAACACCACCTGAGAAGTGTTTTTCAAGTATACTACTGAAAATTGCTTCATAACTTTCCCAAGATGCACAACCATGTATCAGTGGTACTCCGATACTTTCCGACTGCATTCTAATAATCTCTGGTTTTAATCCATGTGCTCTTGTACGTTGGCAATTTTCATCAAACATTGTAAAGATGTAATCAACTTTCCCAAAGAATTCTTTTGCCTTGTAAAACGAAAGCGCACTATCTTTACCTCCACTCCACGAAGAAAAAACTACTGGAACTTCGGTTATTGTACCATTGTAAAACATAGATTTCACCTCTCTTCTAAAATACAGTTATATGAAATGCAAATTATTTTTTCTAAGCAATTTAATACTTTTCTGTACAAACCACCATACTTTCCGTGAACTCCTTTTGGATGACCAAAATACAAACTTTCTTTTTCAAAAATTTCGTCAATTTTATCTAACTTGAAATAAATTATCCTCTCTTCCATATATTCCGTTAGTTCCTTTATTTTTTCTAAGTAACCATCTAATAATATGTACAAAATCTCGTTTACAACAGCCTTTGGAAAGCTAATTGCCCCATGCAATTTTACAAGTTCTCTTAGAATAAAATAAAGTGTTTGATATTCTGATCCTCTAAAACCACTTTGCCATGAGTAATAAAAGTGGTATCGTTTTTTAATTAACATGCATCTTTTGGCTAAATTTATAATTTGTGAAACACGTTTATAATTTTGAAATAATATTTTATATATCTCATTTTCACATACCGGTTTTAGATAGACTTCATTAATGAATTTAGGACAAATAAATTCTTCGAGATTAAAATAGTATTTCAAGTTATGAAAAAACCTTGAACCATCAACCGTGGGCGTATCAAAATGTATTGTGGATACTAAGATTTCTCCGAAGTCGAGCTTTTCTAACATCAAGACAGGAGAACCAACAAGCAGATCGGTGTTGAATAAATTTTTGTAAGTCTCATTTTTTTGGGCAATTTTAGATGTTAATCTCACTGGAATTCCATAAACAAAGGCCTCTGAGCAAACAGATTTGAGAGTTGCAAGTACTTTTACTTTATCATCTATAATTTTAAATTTCGGCGGAAACCAGATGAATTGTTTTTCATTAAGATCTTTTGTTAAATCATGCATGGAGAAATTTACCATCACAGGTCCGCTATAATTTTTTAAATTTTCGCTATCTTTTTGTATATTTATTAAATCCAAGAAGCCTTTGCTTGCAAGTCTTGCACCACCGCATATTCCAAAGTATATTCCACCGTTTTCTATAAATTTTCTTAAAGTTTCCTTAGATTTTTCCGATATGTTTTCAATCTTATTTTCAGCCCATCCTCCAGGAACAAACAAGGCTTTTGTGTTTTTTAAATCTAAAATTTTGTCGTCGGATAAAAATTCAACTTTGAACTTTATATTTGAATTTATTAGTGCGTTTATCATCCACAAACCATACATACCTGAGTCGTTAATCAGAATTTTTACCACAAATTTCACACCTTATATATTGCATTCCATACGAATTATTTTCGATCTTGAAGAAAGTAAATCTATAAGTTTTTCATCGTGGGTGGAGATAATCATCGTAACGTTTTTGTCCGCTAACTCCTTTATTTTATTAAGCACAAACGAATGGTTTCTCTTATCAAGATAATTCGTTGGTTCATCTAATAAAACAATACTTGGAGATGTTATTAACACGCTTGCAAGTGTAATTAATCTTTTATAACCGTAACTTAACTTAAATGGATTTTCATAAGCATACTTTTCTAATCCCCAGCTGTTCAAAAATTCCCAAGTAAGTTCCAAAACCTTGTTTTTCTGAATTTCACAACTATAAAGTCCAAAAGACAGTTCTTGAATCACAGTTGGAGCAAAAATTTGAACGTCTGGGTTTTGGAAAACAAAGCCAACATTTTGTCTTAGTTTTTTTAGAAAACTTTTGTTATACTTGTATGGTTCACCATTAAATCTCAAAGTACCATAATTTGGTATAATTAGTCCATCTATAATTTTTAAAAGAGTGGTTTTTCCACATCCATTTGCACCTAACAAAAAGATAACATCTGAACGAAAAATCCTTATATTAAACGATTTAATAACTACTTTTTCCCCATATGAGAAAGAAACATTTTCAACTTCTAAAATCGGTACATCCACTTTTCAAGCACCACCAATAAAATGATGATAATTTCGTAAATAAACGGCTTTATGCTTATTCTATAGTTTTTTTCAAGCAAATTTATTTTTTCAATGTTTCTACTTCTATGAGCATCAACCATTTCCTGTATCTTTGATGTACCCTTTCTCAATATACCCTGAGTTAATAGGAAAGTTGATTTTACAGATTTAAAAAAATGTGTATAACCATTTCTTGATAGCTGTGATTCTAAAATTTCCTTTGCTATCACGTATAAATTTTCTATTGTTTTATAACTGATTACAAATAACAACAGAAAATCATTGCTGAACTTCATTTTCCTTAATATATAAACGAAATCTGCTATATCCTGTTTATTTGCAAGCATGATTAAGCTAATAATTAATAAAAGACTGCGAAGTACTGTTTTTTCGAATAAATACAAGTTTTCCTTTTCAAAATGTAAAATTAACCTTTTTGAAAAGTCTATTTCAACCAATATGGGAATAGATAGTAGTAAAATGACCATACCTGACCAAAAGAAAAGTTTTATATTTTTTTTAAAATTTGCTATATCATTGAATATGAAAATTAGAAGTGTAAAGAAAAAAGTAGATTTATAAGTTATATTTGGCGAATTTGTAAATTCCATAATAAAAACATTCACCACTGTCATTACATACAGAAGGAAAAAGTCTAAGTTGCCTTCAAAACTAACATCTTTTTTCATATCTTATTGTTAGCTTTTCTTTTTTTAATTCCGTTTGAATACCCTATAATGTAGAATATTATCCCTGATCCTATCGCCGATTGTATAGAGAAAATTAAACTTTCTATTTCACTACTTGGAGGTTCCCAAATCGAGCTAAACCAAGGTTTATAATCAGGATTAATTTGTTGTACAAGTTTTTCCGCTTGAACATCTGTACCTTCAAAACTTCCATCAATAAAAAGAATGGGTAAAATTACCAGTGCCAATTCTAAGATTATTAAGAGTAAGTAACTACCCTTCATGTTGCTCACTTCCTTCGTGTGTTTGTAAAGATTCCATCAAGAACTTATAAGCAAATATACTTATTATACCTTCAAAAATAGCAAGTGGTATCTGTGTGATTAAAAAGACACCACCAAACTTAAGAAGAGATAACAAAAAGCCTCCTTGACTTGATGGAAAGGCTAAGGCGAGTTGAGCGGATGTAACGGCGTAAGTTGATAAATCAGATAAGAATGCAGTAAGAAAAATCGAAGTGTTTGTGTTTAATTTCAACCTTTTTAATGTCTTGAATACAAAGTATCCAACGAAGGAACCAACTATCGCCATGGAAAATATATTTGCCCCAAGTGTTGTTATACCACCATGCGCTATTAATAGCGCTTGAAATAATAGTACAACTAATCCAATTACCGCCATTACAAAGGGACCAAATACAACTGCTCCAAGACCTATACCTGTAGGATGTGAACAACTTCCGGTTACTGACGGTATTTTCAACGCTGATAGGACAAAGACAAATCCTATAATAAAAGCCATGCGAAAAATATTTCTATCATCGCTCTTCATGAAATTAGAGACTTTCCTCATGCCAAAAAACACAAATGGTATACTTACAATATACCAAACCGCTGCCCAACCTATTGGTAAGAAACCTTCTGCAATGTGCATAGAGAAACTTAAGCTTGAAAATGCTGTCAAAATAACAAAAACACTCAGTTTTATCACAAAATTCACTCCTTTGATTATACTTTGTCATTCAACATAGCTGTTTTAGAATTTACAAATTCAACTATTTGGTTGAGAGAGTAGAATTTATTACATAAACTGTTTTCTCTTGGTTTTATTATAATTATAGGTATTTCTAATATTTCACATGCCTTTATTTTTTCAAATAATCCTCCGCTTTGTCCACTGTCTTTGGAAACGACAACTTCGGCTTGGCTTTTTCTAAAATGTTCAAGATTTTTTTCCAAAGTGTATGGTCCAACATCTAAAACTAAATTTTCCATCTTTATACCTGCTTTCAAACACTTATCAATAGAATCCTTTGTAGGAAGAACTCGTGCATATATGTTTTTTCCACTCTTTATTAAATTTTCGAAAAAGTTTATTCTACTTGAACCTATACTCAAAAATATATTCTTAAATTTTTGACAAGCTTTAGCCGCCTGTTCAAAAGAGCTAACTTCTATAGCTTTTAAGTATCCAATTTCTATTTTTGGTCTTTCGTAGCGTACAATCAAAATTTGATCTTGTAACTGCGTTAGTATTGACTTTATATTCTCCGCAAATGGGTGCGTACAATCAATTATCATTTCAATTTTCTGATTTTTCACGAACTCAATGATATCATTTTCGTTTTTGAAAACTTTTTTCAATACCTTTACTTTACATTTGCTTTCCTTAAAAAATTTACTTGCAAAAAACTTTCCTAAGTCAGTTGTTGAGGTGACAATAACTGTGTGATTATATTTAGAAAGTTCGCAAGCTAAGTTGTTGCCGTCAGAAGTTCCCGAAAGTATTAGTAATTTCATACCTATCACCAATTATGATTATTTTATAATACCTTGTTATAGTATCTTGGTACTAAAACATAAGTCTTGTTATTGGTGTATACTAATTTGGTATTCGATGGACAAACAATAATAATACAATTCATGTTTACTGTTTCTTTATCAAAATCTCCAATGTTGGTAATAATAATTTTTTCTCCTTCTCTATATGCGTTTTCACAAATTACAACTAAAGTCTCTGGAGTTTTGTGTTTTTTCAATACTTCAATTGCTTTTTCGAAATTATTTATACGTTTGGAGCTTATGGGATTGTAGATAGCCAAGGTTATATCAAGTTTGGAAAAATTTTCCAAACGCTTCTCAATTTCTTTCCACGGAACGAGATAATCGGACAAACTGATTGTTGCAAAATCTTGTGTTACCACGCAACCTACCAAGTTAGAAACTGCTGTTGCACTTGTTACACCGGGAACTATTTCAAATTGCGCTTTTTCAAAATCTATCGCAGTGTTTTGCATCTCTTCTATCGCAACTGAAGCAATTCCATAAAGTCCGGCATCTCCTCCTGAAACAATCGCTACTTTCTTGCCTGATAAGTAGAATTTTATGGCTTTTTTCACCCGTTCTTTTTCATCCCCCATGTCAGAACCTACAAGCTCTTTTGAAGAGAATTCGTCTTTTATGAGGTCTAAGTATCTTTTATATCCTACTATTATTTCGCTATCTGTAAGCACTCTGTAAGCCCTTATTGTTAAGTAATCAACCTTTCCTGGACCGATTCCTACTACTTTTAGCCATGACAATTTAATCATCTCCTTTCGGATTTTCGATGAATGTTGAAATTGTTACACCTTTCATTTTTTCGTAGAATATTTCTATACCTTTTTTACTCGATAAATAAGCACAAGGTCTTGCAACCGCTCCAATTCCTACCGCACCTTTTACGAAATCAGATCCTTGAAATTTATCTTCGTGCGCTTTTAATTTCTCCACACAGAAACTATTTTTCTGAACAAAAGTGTAAGAACAAAGCTTTTCGTAGAAGTCTTGAAATACGTTTGTTTGAACCTTTTTTTCCAGTGAAGATACACTTTTTAAGGATTTAATTGATAAGTTATACTTTTTGAAGCTTTCCTCAACAGCAAAAAGTAAATCTGAGGAGTTAACCTTTGTTGAAAAGCCAATTCCAACGTGCAAGATCTTAGGGTAGAGTATTACAGATCCAAATAAATTGTCCTTGAAAGTTATCAACAAGTCGTAGTTTATGCTGTTTAAATAATTAAAATGAAAACAAGCATGAGGAATTTGATTTATTATTTCTTTTACAAATGAGAATTCGGAAAGTTGCTCTTCAATGTAGATGTTTAATTTTTCACCTTTTAAAATCTTGACGGAGAATAATTTAAGCTCTTTGTAATCATTTGGCAACATGAAGTACTTTTTCATATAATTATCAATTGAAAACTTATTGTGCACATCAGTTGCGGTGGTGACCACTGGTATTGCATTTAAAAAATTAGCTATAAGAATTGTTAACTCATTTGCTCCTCCAAAGTGCCCAGAAATTAGGCTTATAACAAACTTTCCAGCGTCATCTATCACGATAACTGCTGGGTCCAAAAACTTATTATTTATTAAATTCGATATACTTCTTACAACTATTCCCGTTGCCATTATATAAACAATAATATTATATTTCTTGAATATATTCTGTGTTATTTCGGTAACTTTTTCAAAACCAATACAATCATCTTCTTTATATTTGTTAAGACAAAATATATCACCGCCTAAGAGTTTTGTTAAGAATCTTGCCATTTTTAAACCGTTTTTGGATATAACAACGAAAGCAACTTTCTGGTTTTCAGTCAAGCTTGTTTCCTCCTAAAAGAATGTGAGAAGTTCTTGTCGTACAGCTTTGAGTATTCGCCATAAGGTTCTAGGAAATTTCCAACGAAAATAATTGAAAATTTATCAACACCTTCTTTTTTGACGAGCTCAGCAATATTTTCCAACCTACCTTTTATTATTTTTTCATCTTTCCAAGTTGCCTTGTAAACAACACAAACAGGGGTATTATCACTATAACCTCCGGCCCTCAATTCTTGAACGACTTTTTCAATCATATGAACACTTAGAAAAATTGCCATGCTTGATTGGTGAGAAGCAAGATAAGAGAGTTTTTCTTTTTCAGGGACGGCTGTTTTTCCCTCTAAGCGTGTTATAATAAGTGTCTGAGATACTTGGGGTGGTGTGAACTCAAGTTTTAACCTTGAAACGGCACCAAATAGTGAACTTACGCCGGGAATAACTTCGTATTCTATACCTCTTTTATCAAGTTCTTTTGCCTGCTCGTAAATAGCACCGTATAATGAAGGATCGCCAGGATGCAATCTTGATATTTTTCTTCTTTTTTTCCAATTTTCTTCAATTATTTGAATAATTTCTTCAAGGTTCATGCGAGAACTATCAAACTTTTCGGCATCATTTTTTGAATAGTTAAGTATTTCTTGGTTTATTAAAGACCCAGCGTATATTATTACATCACTGGTAGATATAATTTTCAAAGCCTTTAAAGTTATTAATTCGCTATCTCCTGGTCCTACACCGATAAAATACACCATTAATCCTCACCTTTGCTTTTTTGCTATTATAAGTCTAAAATATTCTTTTTTACTTAAATCAAAGTCTTCAGGATTTCCTAACTTCTCATCCAATGTCCCAACTTTTTCAGCTATTTTTATCTCTCTATAACCATTTTCTATAAATTCATTTATCAAATCATCAACTTCTTTAATGGGCTTTAATACGATAATATTCTCAAAAATTTGGCTTTTGATCACTTGTTTTTGACCAAAAGAAAGTACACAAAAATTCTCTTGTCCTTGTGCTACAGGTATTTTCAAACGTGCGCTGGCAGCCGAAAAAGAATTAATACCCGGAATTATCTCAACGTCGAGATCTTGATCTATTTTTTTGAGTTCTCCATAGAGATACCAAAAAGTACTATACATTGAAACATCTCCTGCGGTAGCGAAAACGCATTGCTTATTATCTTTTATGTGATTATAAATTTTGAGAGCATTTTCTTTGATTGTTTCATTTTTATCTTTTTCCATTTGAAATGGTAAGAGAACATACGGACATTGAATATAATCCTTAATTACGTTGAGTGCCCAGCTAAAATCTTTTCTTCCCGATGGTAAGAAAACTATATCAGCCTGCTTAAGTATTTTGTAAGCTTTCAACGTAATCAATTCTTTATCGCCAGGTCCAACACCAATTGCGTAAAGTTTTCCTTTCATTTTTTCACTCCCAGCAAGGTGATATATCAAATAAAAAAATTGGGTTAGCTGGTTTTAAGATATTGTATTTTGAAATTTTATTAGCTCTAGATATGTAAATTTGAACAATTTCATGATTAGAAAAATTTACAAATTCTTCACTATTAATTATCTCAAAGCTTTGAATAAAAGTTTCGATAGATACAGCTGTAATAATTATTTTTTCTATTATCTTGACTTTTTTCCCAACTTCTAATATATAGGCTAATATTTCTTTTAGTCTTTGATCTGTTCCTCCGATGAAAATGTGTGTTGGTACTTCTAAACTTTCCAAAACCTCTGGAGCTTCGCCAAAAATAGGAACAATGTTTTTCAAACCGAATCTTTGTGTATTTTTTTTCATTACATCGAATGCATGTGGATCTTTGTCTATAGAATAAACACGTCCTTTTGGTAATAGATTTGCAAATTCAATAGAAATTGTACCAGTACCTGAACCAATGTCCCAGAGCACCGAGGACTCTTTCAAATTTAATTTGTGGAAGATAATAGCTCTTACTTCTTCTTTTGTGTACGGAACTTTACCGGATAATTCAAATTCATAGTCCTTTATTCCAAAAACTTTTTTCAATTTCATCGTCCCTCCAAGGTTATAAGTATGGTAACTAAGTTGGAAAAATCGTTCGGAAAGATCAAAAAGTCTAGAAATTTAAACTCATAAATTCTCTCGTTTTTATAAGACAAATCTTCTCCAATGTAAAGTTTAATCTCATTCGGGCAAGAGTTTAGAAAGTCGGTAAAATCATTACTTTTCAGCATTTCATTAACGATTTTTTTTGGTGTATTCACTGAGTCGGTAAAAGCAGCGACTTTTCCGTATTTTCTTAATAAAAACAACATTTCTTGTATAAACTCTTCGGTTAATTTTTTTCCGTGAAGAGAAAGTGTTATAAGATTATCTGTAGAGACTTTTACTTTTGAACAAAGATACTGTATGGCACTAATTCCTGGTATTACTTCTATCAAGTTCTTATCAATGTGTTTAGATATTACAGCAAAGATGCCGTGAAGTAATGGATCGCCTGAAGCCAAGAAAACTATTTTTTTCTCCGGAGGATAGTTTTGTAACAACTTAACCAAATCAAGACTTGAATCATAACTTATAAATTCCTTACCTTTAAGATCCTTAAATAAATCCAAATGTCTTTTTCCACCTATTAATACATCTGCGTTAAGAATTTTTTGAACTGACATGTTACTTATATAATCCAAATCACCTGGACCAATACCTACAATGCTTATCATTTAATCACCCTCTGAAAAAACCTTTACATATATTTTTACATCTTTGTCTATGTATTCTCGCACCCTATCTATTATTATTTTTTCGAGAAAATTTAAAAATTTAGCCGTATTGATATTGTATTCACGCAGGATCTGAAGCATTTCTTTCGTTGTAACAGCGTTTGTCAATTTCTGGAATATCTCATGGTGCAAATTACCTTTACAGAATAATGTTAGATAGTATACAAAAATTTCCTTGCGTGCGTCTGCCACTTTACTGTGCGTATTAAAAATACCACCTGCGACTTTTATTAGCTTTCCTAATTCACCTATCAGATATACCTGCTTGAAATTATTATATTTTATAACTTCCAATGCAACATTTAGAAAATTACCGAAGACGACAATATTTTCGTTTGAAAAACCGTATTCTAATGCCTTTTTCATTCCAGTATTTCCAGGTGTTAAAACTATTGTTTCTGAATAATGTGAGAGTTGATTAATTTCTAATCTTAGAGAATTTTCAAACGCTTCATGAGATATGGGCTTAACAATACCTGTTGTTCCAAGAATGGAAAGTCCACCTTTTATTCCTAACTTTGGATTAAGAGTTTTCTTTGCTACCACTTCTCCTTTTGGTATGCTTAAAGTTACCCTTACTCCATTTTCTAAGCCATAGTTTTTCAAAATTCTATCGATTTCTCTTTCTATCATTTTTCTGGGGACTGGATTAATAGCATAATCACCTACAGATACGCTAAGTCCTTTTTTTGTAGCAATTCCAATTCCTTCTGATCCAAGTATTTCTATCGTTTTTTGACTTATAAACTCGACCTTTGAAAAGATATAAAGTCCGTTTGTGACATCAGGATCATCACCAGCATCCTTTCTTACTGCGCATTCTGAATAATCTTTGTTGAAAAATGGAAAATCAACGTTCAGTAATAAATCAAAATTAGAAGGAGTTTGTATTTCTACAAGAAATACAGGTTTTTGATTTATCAACATATAAAGCGCTGCTTTTGTAGCGGCTGCGGCACAGGTTCCAGTAGTGTAACCATATCTTAAGTTATTTTGGATTTTCATTAAATCCCAACTTTCTAATTGATAGATTTAACAATGAATTCAAAATTGCGACTGCTATTGTACTACCGCCTTTCTCACCTTTAATCAAAATCTTAGGTACGTTGAGTTTTTGCAAAAAGAGTTTAGACTCTTTAGCCCCTACAAATCCCACAGGAACACCTATAACAACAACATTATCAATTACATTTTTTTGAAGGTGCTCACACAACCTAAACAATGCGGTTGGAGAGTTACCTATAACAAAGACTCTGGTGCTTTTCCTATTCTTTACAGTCCAATCTATTCCGACAATTGCCCTTGTAAGTTGTGTTTTTTCAGCAATTTTTTTAACAGAGTCATAATTAACCGGGCAGAAAAGGTTTATACCAACAAGTCTAAGCTTGTTTTTATTAACTCCTGCCCTTATCATCTCGGTATCAACATAAACTGATATTTTCTTATTCTCTTTTTTAGCAGATAATATCATTTCGTACCAATAATCTAAAAAGTTTTTTGAAATGTAAAATAATTCTTGAAATTGAAAGTCAGCAGTTGTATGGATTATCCTAAGTAATATCTCCTTTTCTTCATCTGATAAGTCTAATCTGTTGACTTTGCTTTTTATTATACTAAAACTTTTTAATTCAATTTCCGCCGGTGAGTTCAAATAACTAAGCACAACTTTCACCAACTTCGTCCAAACGTTCTTTGAGAATATACGCTAATCTTTTATCATACCCTATGGGTTTTGCTATACAGAACGATATTTTGAACTTTTCAGCGAGTTTTTCCAATATTTCAGGAATGTCTACTTTTATGTGCATACCCTCGAAAAGGAAAAATGGAAGAACAATTATATTTTTATAGCCTTTGTTGTAAAGTTCTTCCACCTTTTCTTCTATAGAAGGTTTTGAAAGTTCCATATAACATAGTTCAATTTTATCGCTTATTAAATTTTCCAGGTCATTTTTTACCTTTTCACACACAGTAATGGATTCTGGTACACGACTGCCATGAGACACCAAAAGTATTATTTTCATTTTTACATATCCTCCTTATCTTTGTTTGAATTCTTCTATATAAATTCTGTCTAAACACCAATTTATTGAATCTAACTCGCCAGGTGTAACATTTTTTAACTTCTCATTCCATGCCAAAAATTTTATACTAGAAACAAGAGGAATAATCGGTAAGTTTTCAGAAATTATTCTTTGAAATGCGTACCAATAATTTTTCGCAATTTCATCATCAAGTGTTAAAACATTATTTTCTAAAATCTTATCTACTTGTTCTTCAAATTCGAATTTTACGTAATCTTTTTCAGAAACCCACTTAGCAACTTTTGGATGGAAGTTCCAAAAATGTCGTATCCCGTCAGAACGCCAAATATGGGCAGACAATTGCGGTTCTTCAAATGCCATAAGTCCACTGACAACAGCTTCCCATTCGCCTGTTTGTTCAATGAGCCTTGAAACAATATTTCTATCAAGAATTACCAATCTTGAGCTTATTCCTATTTTTTTCCATTCATTTATTAGTATATTACAAATTTGCTCACGGAACGTATCACTTGAATCAGTCACAAGTGTAAATTCTACTTTGTTACCCTTCTTATCGTAGAGTATTCCGTCTTTTCCAAACTTAAAACCACCCAACAAAAGCTCTGCTTTCGCTCTTGAAATATCGTATTTGTATTTTACTACAATATTCTCATTGTAAAATGGTGACATGAAGGCTACTACACTGTTTTGTTCAACGGCTAAGCCATGATAGACAACATTTATAAGAGAAGTTTTATTTATACTATAAGCAATCGCTTTTCTAAAGTGTATATTTCTAAACCAATTTCGTTTAATTGGATCCTTAGCGTTGAAATTAAATGCTAAATATTGAATGGATTGAGTGGGACCTTGTCTATAAACAATGAAATTACCTTTCTCCCTTATACTGATAACATCCGCACCTCTTGGAGCAAAGACATCAGCTCCACCAGTTAAAAAAGTCAATTTTCCAGCTTCGTAGTTTGGCACTATTTTATAAACAACTTCATCTAAATAGGGAAGTTGCTGACCGTTTTTATCTTTTTTCCAATAATAAGGATTTCTGACCAATCTTACATACTGATCTGGTACATATTCGACAGGAATGAATGGTCCTAGCCCAACTGCTTCTCCCCTCGAAATAGCGCCTATATCCCATATTTCGGTTATTTTTTTGTATCTTAGCTGAGGTTCCCAAACGTGTTTTGGAAGAATGTAAATCCTAACGATAGCGTCAAATGCAGGTCTATAAATCTCTTTATAGTAAACTCTGAAAGTAAAATCATCTATTTTCGTAACTTCTGGAAGAATTCCATTAGTTGTTTTTAATTGATCCTGTATTCTGTTCGGAAATTTTGGATTTAGAATTATATTGTTAAATGTAAAGATAACATCATCGACACTAAACGGCTTCCCGTCACTCCATTTAATTCCCTTTCTTAAGTAAAATAATATTTCCATTCCTCCGTCCTTAGTAATTCTTGGACCTTTCCAATTTTCTGCAATACCAGGATAATACTTTTTATCAATTTCGTTGTATTCAGCAAGTCTTCCCCCTCTTCCCAAAAGATGACCAATTATTGAAGTATCTCCAGTTCCAGAATTAAAAGGATTAAGAGTCTGTGGAGCTGTAGTCAGTATAAGAGTTAGTTTGCCACCTTTCAGCCCGGAAGATTCAAGTCCTAAATAAGTTGAAAATAGGCAAATAGGTACAAACAAAAAAATCAATACAATCCCAACTTTGGATTTAATCATACCAACACCTCCAAAAAACAAATTTTCCCAAAATCCCCTTAGGATTCGGGAAAAACATACACTACAGGCAGGTCTCCCGGCTCGTAGATCATCCTATTCCCCACGCCTTCCCAGCTATCGCCAGTGGCATTTTGTGGGTTTCGTCCCTACTCACGGTTGCTGGGCAGCCCCGGACTTTCACCGGCGTTCCCTTTTAACCTGTTTAGACCTGTAATGCTTGGATTATTAAATTTTTCAACACAATTATAAATTTACAAATTTATTTGTCAATTACCAACTTTTTAGTATTTTTCAAGTTGGTTATATAAAATTTTTTATTTTCTCGTTTTATTGTAATTTTCTTAGCTTCAGCTTTGAATTTTTAAAACAAAAAAATTTAAGATTGCCTAGATTATCAATATATACAGAAAATTTGAAAAATTACTATTGACATTAAACTGAACTTGTGATATATTTAACATTGCAATTGAGACTCATTATCATTAAGCTATTAAAAAACAAACTTACGAAAAAGGGATTGTTAAACGTTACTATTTATAGGGAGGTTGTAGTATGTTAGGAAAGCTTAAGTTTTTATTATTTTTTTCCTTACTTGTTTTTATCAGCACAGCTACTTTGTTTTCTAAAGATTACAACACTCCAAAACGGGTGATTGCTGGGACAGTCGCGATTTCAGAAATACTTTCTAAACTCTCTGTAAACGTTATAGCAGTTCCAACAACAAATTATGAACTCCCGAAAGAATTTGAAAACTTACCACGCATAGGTAACCCTATGAAACCTGATTTAGAAGTTTTAAAATCGTTAAAACCTGATTTATTTGTTTCGGATGCTTCTCTTGAAAGTAGCTTAAAGAATTATCTTGATGATAACAAAATTCCTTATAAATTTGTGAAACTCAACTCGATTGACGATTTGAAGTTTACCATTAGTGAACTTGGTAAATTATTAGGAAAAAGCTCAGAGGCACAAAAACTGCTTGCTGAGTTAAATTTAAAGGAAGCTAGAATATTGGCAAGTATTAAAGAACAAAGAAAACCTAAAGTTATGATAATTTTTGGTACTCCTGGTAATTTTATGCTTGCAACTGACAAATCATTTGTTGGATCGCTTGTAAAAAAACTTGGAGGTATTAATGTAGTTAAATCTGAAAGTGCATATGTTCCAATAAACTTAGAAACTCTTTTAATTTCCCAACCGGATGTAATACTGAGATTTTCGCACGCGGATCCACGAATAGTGTGGGAATTGTTTGAAAAAGAATTTAGTGAAAACAAAATATGGAATAGTTTTGAAGCTGTAAAGAATGGAAAAGTACATAATCTAGAGCCTGAATATTTTGGTGTTTCTGCAAAATTAAATGCTATTGATGCGCTTGAAAAGTTATCTAAAATTCTTTTCAAGTGAAGGAGTATTGTTATGAAAAAAACTGTGATACAAATAGTGGACAGAGTAGAGAAAGATAGGAACTATCAATTTTATCTCTTACTTTGTTTGTTGCTGCTTTTTTCGCAATTTGTATTTTCACTAATCTTAGGAAGTGTCAAAATACCAGCAAAAGACGTGCTTTCGCTTTTCATTGGTAAAAAATTCGAAAATTATGAAATTGTTGTTTATCTCCGGCTTCCCAGAATTTTGATTTCCATAATTGTTGGAGCAAATTTAGCGGTTTCAGGCGTGTTATTACAAGCTGTTATGCGTAATCCACTTGTTGATCCTGGTATAACAGGTGTTTCTTCTGGGGCAAGTATTTTTGCTATAATTGTTATGCTTTATTTTCCTGACTATTTATACTTTTTACCGATAATTAGTTTTTTCGGAGGACTTTTGGCCTCGGTTTTAGTCTACCTTGTAGCTTGGAAAAATGGTTTATCGCCAGTGAGAATTGTGCTTTCAGGTATAGCGATAAATGCTTTTTTAGGTTCTATATCTTCCATAATTGCTATATTAAATTCAGACAAAATTGCAGGTATTCTGACATGGCTCAATGGTAGCATTGCTGGTAGAAACTGGAAACATGTTAGTATATTATTAGCCTATTCACCAATACTTTTATTAATTTCCTTTTTATTGTCAAAAGCATGTGATTTAATTTCTCTCGACGAAAAAAATTCTATGAGTATAGGTGTAAATGTTAACCTTTACAGAATGTTAATCTCATTTGTTGCTATTTTTTTAGCATCTCTATCAACAAGTATCGTAGGTATAGTTGGTTTTTTAGCTCTTACTGCTCCACATATTTCAAGATTTCTTATTGGTTCAAGTCACAAGCATTTAATACCAATTTCAATTTTAATAGGTTCAAACATCTTACTTTTTGCTGATACATTATCACGAAACATGGCTAAACCATATGAAATACCAGTTGGAATAACTATGTCTATGTTCGGTGCTCCGTTTTTTATTTATTTATTGAAAAGGAGGCGTAAAAATGATTAAAATAGATAATTTGTCTTTTTCTTTCGAAGAAACAAAAATCTTTTTCGAAAATTTGAATTTAATAATAAAAGACGGAATAATAACAAGCATAATAGGTCCGAATGGTTCAGGTAAATCTACTTTGTTAAACTTATTGGCTCGTATATTAAGTCCAAGATGTGGAAGTATATTAATAGATAAGATGGATATATCTAAGTTAAGTAGAAGAGATATTGCTAAAAAACTTTCAATAATTTTTCAGCAAAATTATGCTCCTGAAGACTTGACAGTAAGAGAGCTCCTATCTTTTGGTAGAAATCCTCATAAAAAGTATTTTGATAATCTAACAATAGAGGACGTTAAATTGATAGAATGGGCTATGAGAGTAACAAGAATTACACACTTATCCGAAAGACGACTTTCTCAACTTTCTGGTGGCGAGAAACAAAGAGTTTGGCTAGCTGTGGGACTCGTACAAAATACTAAGTATTTGCTTTTAGACGAACCAACAACTTATCTTGATATTAGATATCAAATAGAGTTCCTAAACCTGATTAGAAAAATAAACAAGGAGCTTGGGTTGACAGTTATAATGGTTCTTCATGACATTAACCAAGCTATCAAATATAGCGATAGCATAATTGTTATTAAGCAAGGAAGAATAGTAGCTTGTGGTGAACCTTCAAAAGTAATTACTCAAGAATTACTAATTAATGTTTTTGGCATTCGTAGCAAACTGATAGAAGATAACGGCGAGTATTACTTTGTTTTCCAGGAAACGGTTTGAGGAGGAAAAATATTATGAGAATTTTACTTACTTACTCAAGCTTAACCGGAAATACAAAAAAAGTAGCTGATGGAATCTATGAAATTTTGGATAAATTCATAACAACATATGTGCCTATAAAAGATATAAATAACCCTAGTGAATTTGTTCTGAATTTTGATTTTATAATTGTAGGCTTTTGGGTGGACAAAGGGATGCCTAACTGGGAAGCTTTGAACTTTCTTAAAGTTATTAAGGGAAAACTTTTAGGAATATTCATGACTCTTGGCGCTTCTCCTAAATCCTATCATGCAACGGAATGTATGAGAAAAACTATTGAAATGGTTGAAAAAAACCAAAATAAAGTAATTACAACATTTATTTGTCAAGGAAAAGTGAGCGAAGAGCTGATTAATTTCTTTAAAACACTGCCTCCAAATCATCCACATGCACTAACAAAAGAAAAAATAAAAAAATACGAAGAAGCAGCAAAGCATCCAAACGAAGATGATATTAAAAATGCGCAAAATGTATTTTTAAAGGCGGTGAGTAATTTATGTATTTTAAAAACAGAATAAAGACACATCATGATATGATGAAGAGAAAAGATGAATTTTTCAGAAGCCAGATTAATATTTTAGAACATTTATCTAAGGAAAGACCTGCAGGAAGAAGATCTGTAATATATGTTCACATTCCATTTTGTACCAAGACGTGCAGCTTTTGTTCACTTATTAGAAGTCAGATTAAACTTCCAGAGGATTACTACTTACTAATTATAGAAGAAATTGAAAAATACAGTAATTTGGATTATATTAAAGAATCCCTCTTCGATGCCGTTTATTTTGGTGGAGGTACACCAACAGTTTTGTCTTCGGAAATGATAAAAAAGCTTGTTTGTAAGATTAAAGAGAGTTTCAACTTTACGAATGATGCAGAATTTACCTTTGAAACAAGTGTAAGTGAACTAACTGATGAAAAAATTGATACATTATTTGAAGTAGGTGTAAATAGAGTAAGTGTGGGGATTCAAACTTTTTCTAATAGAGGTAGAAAATTGTTAGGCAGAAAAGGAAGTGGTGAGTTTGCGAAAGCCAAGCTTGAAAAACTTAAGAAAAAAGATTTTAAAGTTGTTGGAATAGATATTATTTATTCCTATCCAGATCAAACCTTAAAAGAGCTTGATGAAGATTTGAAAACAATTTTTGAACTTCAACTTGATGGGTTTTCTATGTACTCTTTAATAAACATGGGTAAGAACAATTTAACAGAAGTGGATCAAGAAACAGATTTTGAATTTTTTACAAGAATAATTGAATCAAGTTTTCAAAATGGATACAAAATGTTAGAATTGACCAAAATGGTAAAAAAAGACGAATATAAATATATAGTAAATAGGAACAAAGGTGAGGATACTTTACCCCTGGGTGCAGGAGCAGGTGGTAATTTTAAAAACGTATTGATCATGAACCCGCCCAATCTTGAAAGTTATAAGCAATCTGTTAAATTTTTTGAAAACAGAAACGGAATAGTTGTTGATGGCATTTACTCAGAATTCTTAAAAATCAAAGGAAAAATACAAATGTTAGAAATACCTATCGATAATGAAATTGTAAGAAGTTCATCTAAAGCGATGGAATACATAGATCAGCTTATTTCAGAGAACTTGGCGATAAAAAAGGAAGATAAGGTATATCTAACAATTAATGGAGCTTATTGGGGTAATAATATAGGCAAAAAACTGATTGAGATACTCCAAGAGTCTGTAAAATTGTAAGAATTAAAAATGCGCCTCTCCCATCTAAAAATTTTGAAAAGTATTAGTTTAACTTGTCAGCCACACCACCTCCTTATTCTCCCCCCCTTTAGGGGGATTTTTTACTTAGATATGTAACTCAAAACTAAGATCATCATTTTCCCAATGAGACAACTTCCTCCAAGAATATCACCCGTAATTCCTCCAACCAATGATACAGAAGTAATAGATATTGTAATGCCTACTATAAATGCCGTTATCAATGAGATCATATATAACTCAACGTTTGTTAAAAAAAGTGGTAACGTGAAAAATAGTGACACTAAGACCGTGATTTTTTTAAACGGATAGAGTAGTGCACCAAGTCCTGTTTGCTTTGCTGGCTTTGAAAAAAACATTACAACGTCCATTGTGTATCTACCAAATACACTGCCAAATATAAAAGATGCAGGATCAACTTGTTTGAATAGCTCCCAAAAAGTCAAAACATACAATGTACCATAAAATACAGCAAATGGTCCAACGTTCCCTTTACTCATTATTTCTAATCTTTTTTCTTTATTTGATTGATTCAATAAACCATCGAACATATCAAGTAAGCCATCAAAATGAAATAAATCAAACATGTAAAAACCAAAAGATATTGTCAACATCTGTATTAACAATCCAAAATGCATGTGTTTTCTATACAACATTGCACCAGTATAATAGATTAGTCCCGGTAAGTATCCGATTAACGGAAAATAAATTGGAATGTTTTTAATTCTGACTTTCCAATCGTTTGAGCTGGTGAATTTTATAGGAATTCTTGTCAAAAATGATAAGGTAAGAATTATTTCTTCAAAAGTCTTTTTCAGTAAGATCACCGCCTATACACTATTTTTCCACCTTGTCCAACTTATGAGTGAATCGATAAAGTCTTTCAGTGAAAATACTTCAAAACATATTAATTCAATATCAAAAAGTTTTTGAGATAACAACTGATAGATTAAGTTGAATGTCTCTTCATTAGTGGTTAAATGATCTTTTCCATTTTTTATTCCCATCAAGTGTATTTCTTTAATATCTTTGATTTTTGAAAAATCGACGCGATTTCCAAGTAGGTGATGTCCTATATCAAAAACCATTCTGTCTGAGTAATAAACTTTTTCTTTGAGGTTTTCAACTGATATGTTTGTAAATCGTGTTAATAACAATTCAAAATCGTCGACTTCAAATGGATGAAGGATGTAGTTTATTATATTTAACTTATCTCTGATATTTTCAAAAAAGTAAATAGCCCTTAGTACGTTTCCAAAATTATCAACCGGAAGGTGTACAGTGTAACTTAATCCATACGATTGAGTTAAAGAAAAAAGTTTCTCAACTTCTGAAGATATTAAATCTTTAGTCTCATCATCCCATGTGTAAACGAGCAATTCTACAAAATCAACGAATTGAGCAACAAGCCTGGCATTTTCATAGTAAGTGCCTGGAACAAGCCATGAAGTGGTGCCAATCAACTGTCTTTTTAATTCATTCCTCATTTTATACGCACTCCGATACCACTAACCATTAAGTAAACTTCCTGCGAGATTTTTGCTATTTGTGTATTAGCTTTCCCAAGAATTTCTGCGTAGTCTCTTGCCAATTTATTCTCTGGTATAATTCCCCATCCGACTTCGTTAGTAATCACGATCACTTGTGTTTTTAAATGCGAAAATACTCGAAGAAGTTTCTCTAAATAATTCTCCACATCTACATTGTAATGATAAAGGTTTCCAAGATAAGTTGTGAGACAGTCAAAGACGATAACATCGTATCTATATGAAATATCTGATAGTAATTTTGGCACTTCTAGAGGTTCTTCGAAAGTGTCAAAATCGTTTCCTCTTTCCTTTTTGTGCCGTTCTATTCTTGTTTTCATCTCTTCGTCAAACGGTACACCAGTTGCTAAGAATGCCTTTTTTTCATATTTTCTGGCTAAGTCAAGTGCAAAAGAACTTTTTCCTGATTTCACACCACCAGTGATCATTATCATTGATCTGTCCCCTTCGAAACACCAGCAGAATCGAATGTCGCCATCTCACGAATCATTTTGATTGCTGCTTCTATTATAAAAATTGAAAGTACTGCGCCTGTTCCCTCTCCTAATCGCATATCAAGATCGAGAATAGGTCTCAAGCCAAGAGTATCAAGTATAACTTTGTGCCCTTTTACTTTGGATTTATGTCCTGCAAATACGTAATCAACAACTGATGGATTTATTTCCCATGCAAGTAATAAACCAGCAGATGTTGGAAAGCCATCTACGACAACTGGCACACCATTTTCAGCACTTTCAAGGATAAATCCGGCCATTTGACCAATACAAAATCCACCAACTTTACTCAATACATCTATTGGATCAGATGGATCAGGCTTGTTAACTTCCAAAGCTTTTAAGACTGTCTCTTTTTTTCTTTTCAATCCGTCGTTATCTAACGGTGTACCTATATCAAGAATCTCATCTATTTCGAATCCAAATGCACAGGCTATTGCCGTAGCTGTTGTTGTATTTCCTATTCCCATATCACCAACAACCAGTAAATCAGCACCATCGTTTATAGCATCTTTTGCTATTTTTCGTCCATATTCAATGCACAGTTTGGCATCTTCACGACTCATTGCGGGTCCTTTCGTAAAATCCCTGGTTCCATATCCTACCTTTGCATTGATCAATTTAGGAGAATCAAAATCAAAGTCACCATCAACACCGGCGTCAACAACGTACACACTCGCGTCAACATGTCTTGAGAAGACATTTATTGCCGCTCCACCGCTTAAGAAGTTCAACACCATTTGGTAAGTCACTTCTTTCGGATATGCAGAGACTCCATTCTCCACTACGCCATGGTCTGCTGTAAATACGTACACCCTTTTGTCTTCAGGAAGATCTGGTATAATCTTGCCTTGTATAAGCCCCATCTTCAATGCGATATCTTCTAAGTACCCTAAACTTCCAATAGGTTTCGTAAGGTTGTTTAATCGATGAATAATGGACCTTGAAAGTTCTTCCCACTTATCCCCATGGAACATACGTTCTTACCTCCCAGTAATAAATTTAACGAAAAAATTTCCCGGAAAGCCCGAGCTTTCGGGAAAATAATCTATCCAGAGTCGGTCTCCCGACTTATGGATCGTTCTACTCCCCACGCCTTCCCAGCTGTCGCCAGTGGCATTATGTGGGTTTCGTCCCCATTCACGGTTGCTGGGCAGTCCCGGATTTTCACCGGTGTTCCCGGCACTCTGGATAGTTTCACCTATGATATTAACCAACTTATTTTAACATACTGTTTAGTTTCTTATCAATAGTTCAAGATGACATAGTATACCAAGATTGTGGAAATTTTTAAAGCAAAGTTTGCCAATCTATTTTTTTCAAAGATATTTGGTTGTTTATTACTTTGCCTAATCTTAAAATTGCATGGTATAATGTAAAAGTGTACATTAAAAAGTTGTGGAGAGATCTTATGAATCCATTCAAAGTGGGTAAAGGATACAGCCAAGAACATTTCATAGATAGACAACGTGAGATAGATTATATGGTAAACGTTGCAGAAAGTGGTAATAATTTAGTTATTTTAGCTCCAAGACGTTTTGGAAAAACATGGCTTTTGCACAAATTTAAAGAAAGTACCTCTTTTGTAGTTTTGTACGTTGATCTTTTTGGAGTCATTTCGTTAAAAGGTTTATCCACGCAGCTCATCAATCAGTCTTTTCAAATTTTAAAAGAAAAAGACCCTGTTAGTTTTGTTACCAAATATCTGAAAAATTTAGGAAGGTACATCTCATTTTCAATAAATTTTCAGCATGTAAGCTTCAGTTTTTCTTCTAATGTAGACGAAGAAATTTTATTAGATGAGTGTTACAAGTTACTTTCAAGCCTGTCTAAGACCCTTAAAAGAAGAGTTATAGTCATCTTTGATGAATTTCAGGAACACGAAAGGATATACAAAAATTTACCAGAAAGTTTAAGAAGCTACTTTCAAATAGAAGATAATGTATCATTCTTTTTTGCTGGTTCTAAGAAGCACATGTTAGAAAGTCTATTTTTTCAAAAATCCGGGGCAATGTATCATTCATGTCTGAGGATGGATGTGGATACATATTTGCCGAAAGAAGATTGTATTCAATACGCACAAAAGAAATTCAAAGAATCTTACAAGAGTTTACCGAACGAACCTGCTGAATTTATATTCAACTTAACTCGCGGGCATCCGTACTTTTTCCAGTTATTATGCTACGAGACTTGGAATAAGACAGATAGTGTCGTAACAAAGGAAATTGTAACTGAAGCTTATGAGATATTGTGTGATAGAGAGTCTTATGCTTATGACGTGCTTATAGATAAAGTTGATTATAGGTATGTTAGGAATATACTTGCGCTCTTGACAAAAGGAGAAAGTGAACCATTTAGTCAAGAAACGTTGAAAAGATACGGTATTCCTACTGCTTCGGTTATGAGTAGAACACTTAAATTGTTAAGTGAGCATGGTATTGTTGAAAAACTTGGAAGAGGAAAATATATTATAACAGACCCTCTTTTCGAAAGTTACTTACAAAGAAGAATTAACTTGTAAAGCCGACAAATATCTTAACAATTACAACTCAGATTTGAACATCCCGAACCAGAGCAGGAAGAGCTGTTACAGTCACACGATAAGCTTGAGCAACCAGGACCTGTATCGCAGCTATTGCAACCAATATTTGAACAGTTGCAAGACATTGGACTTGTTTCGCAAGATCGACAACAACATTCAAAACAACATGGATCAACCGTTCCTGTTGTGTAAACAAAATTGTTAAGATCATTCCTTGGAATGTTAAACAAAATATATCTTTCACTTGTGGTTGTACTTAAGTGATTCTTAATTATTTCAAATGCGGTCTCCAATTCATTAAACTTTTTTTCCGCGATAGGTTTTAGTACACTCTTTTCGTATCTTTTAGGATTCAATTTTTCTTTCAAAAGTTCAAATTGGTGTCTTACCTGACTCATGTTTTCGTTTCCCTGTAATCTCAACGCTTTGATTGCAAAATCTAAACTTTCCATATGAACTTACCCTCCCCTTTACTATCCAAATTCCGAATAATCTCTTAAGAATGTTTCGTTTCTTATACGTACTTTCCTACCATCAATTTCTATTATTCCAGCCTTCTCAAGTTCAATAAATACACGGGACAACGCGGGTCTTGTGACACCAAATTCTCTGGAGAGTTCTTCCTTACTCATATCCATTAAAATTATATCAGAACTTTGCTTATCAATAAGGTCAACAAGATAAGTACAAACTTTTTGAACCAAGTTTTTCATGGCTATCTCGTAGAACTTATCAGTTATAAATAAGAAAGCATCACTCATATATTTAAGGTAATTGTGAAGTAGCTCTTCACTTTTGAGCATATATTTTAGGAATTTGTTCTTTTCAATTCTTAGGAAAGTAGATCTTTTAGCTGCTTCTACATCCACTGGATATTTTGAATCTGTTGAGAATATGACTGCAGAAGCAAGTATCTTTGGTGCTATCATATGATCAATTTGTAAGACGCGCCCTTCTGCATTCACAAACAATCCATATACCTCGCCGTCAATCAACACAAGTACTTCTTCGCATTTTTCACCTCTTCTTCTGACTATTTCCTTGGCCTCGTAATGTTCGATTTGTCCATTACTTACAATTTCATCAATGAAAGAATCTTCCAAATTTTGAAAAACTTCGCATTTGCTGAGTTTTTCAATTACATTTTTTCTTTCTTCCATTTTCATACTTCCCACCTCACGGATATTGTAACATAGGTTACGGAAAATTTTGTGAATTGGTTTTATAATTATTTCAGAAGTTGGTTTTGATTTACAAATAAGCTTTAGGAGAATTTTAAAATTTTTGGAAAGGAGGAATTCTTATGGCACTTAACATGTTTTGTTATCAGTGTTCCCAAGCAATGAATGGTGAAGGGTGCACTGTTACTGGTGTATGTGGAAAAGATCCAATAGTAGCTAAGCTTCAGGATAACTTAGTGTACATCCTTAAGGGTATTTCAGCATATTACTATCATGCAAGAGAACTTGGATACCACGATGAGGAAATAGCAGCGTATCTTGGAAGAGGACTTTACTCAACGCTTACAAATGTGAATTTCGATGCGGAAGATTTTGTGAGGATAGCGCTTGAAGCTGGTATGATGAATCTTAAGGTTATGCAACTTCTCAAAAAGGCTCATATAGAAACTTACGGTGAACCTACTCCTGTGGAGGTAGATACTGGAACAAAGAAAGGGCATGCTATTATAGTTACTGGTCACAACCTTAAAGCGCTTGAAGAGTTGCTTAAACAAGTTGAAGGAACAGATGTTTACGTGTACACCCATTCAGAGATGCTACCAGCTCATGGTTATCCAGGATTGAGGAAATACAAAAACTTGGCTGGTAATCTTGGAAAGGCGTGGTTTGATCAACGAGAGCTCTTTGAAAACTATCCTGCCGCAATCCTTGGAACAACTAACTGTGTGCTGATACCAAAAGGATCATACAAAGATAGAATGTTTACAACGTCGATTGCAAAATTACCCGGTGTGAAACATATAGATGGATACGACTACTCTGAAGTTATCGATAAGGCAAAATCTCTTCCAAAGTTACCGGAAAAGCCGGGAGATTATAAACTAGTGACAGGGTACTCCACTCAGGTAGTTAAATCACTAGCTGAAAAGATAAAACAGCTTGTCGAAGCAGGGAAGATTAGACATTTCTTTGTTGTTGGTGGTTGCGATACACCAACAAAACGAGGGAACTACTACAGAGAGTTTGTTCAGAAATTACCAAAAGACACAATAGTGATAACATTAGCCTGCGGAAAGTTCAGAATAAATGATTTGCAGCTTGGTGAGATCGAAGGAATTCCGAGATTAATAGATGTCGGTCAATGCAACGATACGATTGTCGCACTTGAAATTGCTCTGGCACTTGCCGAAACATTTAAAATTAAAGTCACAGAACTTCCTCTAACCCTTGTATTAACGTGGATGGAGCAGAAAGCAGTTGCTATTTTGTGGACATTACTTGCTCTTGGATTAAAAGGAATTTACATAGGACCTGTATTACCGGCATGGGTTAATAAAGATATACTCGATGTGCTTGTTGAAAAATACAAGTTAAAGTTGATAAAAGCACCAGAAGAAGATATTAAAGAAATTTTAAAAATATAATTCAAAAGAATTTGACTGTAAAATCATAATATTCTGTAAAAACCACAAAGTTTCAAGCTATAAGTAACCTGAAACTTTGTGGTTTTTTTGGAAAAATCAACCGCTGTAAGTTTTACTTCTCTGTTAGTAAAGATATAAATTTAACTGATTGGTTGCTTTGGAATGCATAATATAAAAATTTCAACGATTATTTTTCTTTATAGTAGCTTTGATTTTCAATTAGTTGTTCATTTGGAACATCACGTAATTCTTTTGCAGGTGTACCAACGTATATTTTTCTTGGTTTAGCATCTTTTGTGA
>JANZZV010000013.1 GCA_026419195.1 Fervidobacterium sp. | reverse complement strand
GGCTTGGTGAGCCTTTACCTCACCAACTACCTGATGGGTCGCAGGCCGCTCCCTTGGCGTCTTTCGACCTTTACTCTCCCGAGTCTATGGCGGTTTACCCGCAGTTTCCCACGGCTATCCGCCTCCAAGGGGCACGTTCCTACGTGTTACGCACCCGTCCGCCGCTGTGCAACCTTCCGCAAAAGCTTCCAGTTGCACCGCTCGACTTGCATGTGTTAGGCACGCCGCCAGCGTTCACCCTGAGCCAGGATCAAACCCTCCAAGCTAATCTCTGAAGGTTTAACCCTGTCTTTTCATCGGTGGCTGCTATTCTTATTTCAATGACCAGGCTCCCTTCTCCTCGCAGCGTTTCTTAATTTACCATGGCTTTCGATTTTTGTCAACTATCTTTTTTACTACACTATCGAAATACATTATAAACTTTGAGCACCCCTAAAATTCTCTACATTAGTGCGTATATTAATTTATCATATTATCTTTTCTTTGTCAAGCACTTTTTCGTTGATATCTCTACTTTTGTTTATTTTCGATTCTTTGTCACACGGCGAAACTAATTCTACAATAACATATGTTAACTGTAAAGTCTATTACAGTTACGTGTTTGTTCCTATTTGTGTTACGATTAAGTATTCGACTCCTCCGCCTCAGGCGTTCAATTTCATAAAATAAGTGGTTATACACCATTATTTTATAAAGCTGAGAAAGAAATTAACCGAAAATGGTACCATTATTGAGATAAAGAAGCCATGCCCAAAAGAGACAAGTGCAGTTTCCCTATCACTGTAGATTGTTATTAATCCAAGAAGAGTATCCATAGAAGTCGCACCCGCTACAGATATTGTACCGTATCTTGATTTTTTTATTCCAAATGGAGCAATTATTATTGCAATGAGTTCTCTAATAACGTTCGAAAAGAAAGATATGCTTCCCAGATAGGCATTATACGAAGTAGAGATTATAACTGACGAAAGGCTGTACCATCCAAAGCCAGATGCAGCTGCTAATACTTCTAGTTTTTTTAAAGGTAAGAAAAAAGATAAAAGAAGTACGAAAAATATAGTACCGGAGATAGTTGAAATTATTACGAGTGAAATATCTTTTATAAAGCGTTTTTCTATTTTTTCTTTGCTTAGATCAAGACCTACAAGAAATACCAACAAGTAAAGAACTACAGATACGGATCCGTCAGGTAAATGAAATTTTAATGTTCTTCCAGAAATCAATCCTAAAATCACTGAAGAAAGCAACAATATCACTGACATTTGTCTTTAGCCCTCCATCTTTTTTTTACTTAGGGCAAGCCTTTCTAAAAGGTACCCTGTGACAAAGCTACCAAGACTTCCAAATGATGCAATTAAAAATCCATACAATATAATTTCGTCTATTTTCTTAAAGAGTTCTTCGTTAGATCCTATCTCTAAACCAAGTGTAAATAGTAAGAGAAAGGTAAGCACAAGTACAAGCTTGTACTTACCAATCCATTGAGTTTTCACAAATTTTCCAAGAAAGAATCCAGCAAAAAATACGATTAGTACATACCAAAGCATATTCTCTCTCCAAATCAATCAGTTTATGGATGAACTCTATAAAGAGTCCTTGCAAATGGTATGGCTTCTCTTATGTGCTCTAATCCAGCAATCCAGGCAATTGTTCTTTCAACTCCCAAGCCAAAGCCACTGTGTGGAACACTTCCAAATTTTCTCAAATCGAGATACCAGTCATATTTTTCAACTGGCAAGTTATGTTCTTTGAGACGTTCAACCAATAAATCGTAATCATGTATACGTTGCGAAGCACCAATTATTTCGCCGTATCCTTCTGGTGCAAGAAGATCGTCACATAATACCACAGCGGGATTTGTCGGATCTGGTTGCATGTAAAATGCTTTTGCTTGTCTTGGATAATGTGTCACAAAAAGTGGACTATCGAATTGGTTAGCAAGAGCTGTTTCTTCATCCCCTCCAAAGTCATCGCCCCATTTAATATCAAAGCCATGCTTTTGCAGGAAATTAATTGCTTCTGTATAAGTCATCCTCGGAAATGGTTTTTGTACTTTTTCAAGTTTCGAAACATCTCTGCCAATAGCTAAGAGATCTTCGTATGCGTTGTTTAAAACGTATTGCACTATGTAATACACTAAGTCCTCCTGAAGTTTCACGTTATCTTCGTGTTCATAATAGGCAACTTCTGCTTCGTTCATCCAAAATTCTATAAGATGTCTCCTTGTTTTTGATTTTTCAGCTCTGAATGTTGGTCCAAGATTAAAAACTTTTCCAAGTGCCATACAAGCTGCCTCGAGGTATAGTTGTCCAGTTTGAGTTAAATAAACTTTTCCATAATCAAAATAGTCAACCTCAAATAAATTACCTGCTGTTTCACCAATGGCACCTGTAAATATAGGCGTATCTACTTGTACAAAATCTCTCTCCCAATAGAATTTTCTTATGGCTTTTATGACGGCATCTCTTATTTTCAGTATATGAAATTGTCTTTTCGCCCTTAACCAAAGGTGCCTGTTTTCCATTAAGTATTCTATGCTATGATCAGGCTTTTGAATAGGAAAATCTTCCTGTGGTGTTTGAACAGGTATGACTTTAGTAGCGAGTACTTCGACACCCCCAGGTGCCCTTTCATCACTTCTGACTTTTCCATGAATAATTACGGAAGATTCTAATCTGAGTTTGTCAGCCTTTTCAAAGTCCTCATCACCAACTGTTGATTTTTCGACTACAACTTGGACAAATCCAGTGCCGTCTCTCATTTCTATAAATCCAATTTTACCACTCGATCTTTTCCTTCTTACCCAACCTCTTAACTCTATTTCTTTTTCAATAAACTTTTTTAAATCCTTTATATACACCCACTCCATCTACTTGACCTCCTTTGAAAAATTGCGCTAATGATTTGGAATCAGACTACCAAGATTATACCATAGGTAAGTAAAAAAAGAAAAGTATTAAGAATTCAGCTGGAGTAAGTAAGGAATCTTTGGTATAATATATGATGATTTCAATTTCATCAGAAAGGAGTTTTGATTTATGAAATCTTTTATCAAAATACTGATCATACTCAGTATAATGTTGTCTGTTGGTGTTTTTTCGTTTACAACAAGAGAGCTCACAGCTTCTGAAATAGAACGCATGTTTCAATTCTTAACAAGCTTAAAAAATACACCATACGTTTGGGGAGGAACAAATGAATTTGGTATTGATTGCAGTGGACTAGTAGTATACATACTCAACAAACTTGGTTTTAAAAAATTCGTCTACAAAGGTTCGTTGGTTTTAGATGTTACAGCTGATAATCTTTATAAATACAATACGAAACCACTCAAAGACGTGAAAGATTTGAAAAAAGGCGACTTGATTTTTTTAGATATGAATGAAGATGGAACTTTTGACCATGTTACCGTGTTTGAGACAATTGATGAATACGGTAATATTTGGGTTTGGGACGCAGCAGAAATGTCTGATGGACTTCTTCAAAATAAGGTAGATAGAAAACCAATCTTTTTGCTATCAGCGAGAAAATACGCTCTTGGCAGGATTTTGGTAGTTGTAGAGCAACCGAATACACAGTCAAAAAATAAGACTAAGTGAGAAAATATAAATATGTCTAAATTCAGTGAACTTATTAATCTGTTTAAAATCCTGATAAAGAAGTTTGCACTGAAGAATAGGGAATACAAAAGAGTCGTTACTTTGGCTGTTGTTCATTTTGATGGAAATGATATCAAAAGGTTAGCGGTAGAATTCAACCTTGAACTTAAGTCAGCGGATGTAATCGTTGGGAAAAATATCAACGAGCGTGATTTGGTAAATGCTGGCATAAATCCGAGAAAAAAGCACATTTTGTTAATAAATGATAAAATTCAGCGTCAAGGACAATTGGTTGACTATATAGCTGATTTTGATTTAAAAAGGCTTCGAGCATTTGAAAAAAAAGGTGTAAAGATTATCGTAACAGATGATAAGAAGAAGGCTTGGATGATAAGTCAAATGTTCCCTTTCTATTGTGTTATTCCTGCAGAACCGTTTCAAGAATGCGCCATTACAGCTCCTATCCCGATAACCCGTAATTCTGATGGATACTATTTTACAAAGACAAGTTATCGGAACCAAGTAACACTTATTGATTTAAACATAGAAATAATCAACGATTTTCGAAATAATAAGTGAAATTATGCGTATTGGAAATTTATTTTGTATCCGAGACATAACTCTCCAATACGAGCTTACCTAAAGGTATTATTTTTTGCTAAACCTCCTTACATTAGCATAATTATTATCCGCTGATACTTTGCTAGCAGCTACAATTTGGTTATCTAACCCCAAACCAGGTCAATTTCAATATCTTTATAACATTAGTTTTGTAAGTCTGAAAATGTTTCTTGACTAATTCTCTTCAAGAGAGCAAGAATAGAAAATTTTAGGTTTTAACGTGTAAATTCTTTTCAAAAATTTTCCATTATCAACTATACTTTTTCTTCTTTAATCATGCAATAGTATCCTATGATTTGTAACAATTCTATTAAAATTATCTAAGTGGTAAAATGATTGTGAAAGCATGAGAAGGGGGTGGCACGATGGAAAAAGAGATTACGTTAGAGCTTGTGAGAGTTACGGAAGCAGCTGCACTGATGGCAAGTAGGTATCTCGGAAGGGGTGATAAGGAGATTGTTGATAAAGCAGCATCTGATGCAATGAGAGGTATGCTTGATTATATCGAGATGAAAGGGACCGTGGTGCTTGGCGAGGGTGAGAAGGATAAAGCACCCATGCTTTATATAGGTGAACAAGTCGGAAGATGGGCAGAAGATGATCCAGAATTAGATATTGCTGTTGACCCTATAGATGGAACAAGACTTGTAGCATATGGGCTTCCAAACGCTATAAGTGTAATTGCAGCAACTGAGAAAGGTGCAATTGAGTATCTGCCGACTTACTATTCTTACAAGCTTGCAGTAGGACCTGAATTAGCAGGGAAATTAGATATAAATGCATCTATAAGGGAAAACTTACGAGTAGCGGCAGCGATTCTTGGAATGGAAATTTCCGAACTGACCTGTGTTGTACTTAACAGAGATAGACATAGAGAAATAATTGATGAAATAAGAAAGGTCGGCGCCAGAATCAAGCTGATAAGTGATGGAGACATAGCAGCCGCAATTGCGACTGCCCTTCCAGAAAGCAACGTAGATATATACATCGGTATCGGTGGTTCTCCTGAAGCCTTGTTGGCAGCTGCTGCTTTAAAATCGCTTGGTGGTGAAATTCAAGTTAAACTGTGGCCACTCGACGAAACTGAGAAGATTAAATTGACAGAGCAAGGATACAACTTAGAGAAAGTATATAAAACAGATGACTTGATAAAGTCAGATAATGTTATTTTTTCGGCAACTGGCGTAACCGACGGAGATATGCTTAAAGGAGTAAAATTTTACAAGAATACAGCTATAACAGAATCAATTGTCATGAGATCAAAAACGAGAACAATAAGACGTATAATAGCACAACACAATATGACATACAAAACGATACCATTGAAGAGTACTGGTGAAATAAAATATCTGAATGGGTTAAAAAAACTGTGAGCTGAAAAGGTGCCCTGTTGGGCACTTTTTAATTTTGTACGAAAATTTAAGACATACTTTATAAGGACATTAATGGTATAATATTCAAGAACAATGGAATAGATCGAAAAAGCTCTATCCAGTTGTTTAACTCCTTAAGTTTAGTTAATTGTCACCAAAGTTAAGGAGGATTATTTCAATAATGCCAACGGAGATGTTCAAAACAATTAAAGGCATCATTGAAGAGAAGATAAATGTAGAGAGATCTGTTTTTATTGCAACTATCTCTTTTGCTGAAAATGAAACAGATGCAAGGGAATTCATCTCAAAGATATCTAAAAAATACCAAGATGCAACTCACAATTGTACAGCTTATAGAATATTAAATATTAGCTCAGATAACGTTGTTGAGTATTATTCTGATGGAAAAGAACCACCTGGGACAGCTGGATTGCCAATACTTAACACACTCCGCAAGAATAATTTGCTTAACGTTGCAGCCGTTGTCTCAAGGTATTTCGGCGGTGTAAAGCTTGGTGTTCGTGGACTGATAGATGCTTATTCAAAAGCCGTTCAAGTGACTATAGATAAAGCGGTTGAAACAAAAAGTATACAACTGAAAAAGAGAGCATACAAGCAAAAATTGAAGATAGATTTTCATTCGTATGGTAAAAAAATGCAATCGCTGAGCTATATGGGAGTTAATATACTTGATATTTCTTACACAGAAGAATATGCTTATCTTGAGATAATTTGCCAAAAACCAGTTGAACTTGAGGAAGTCGAGAGTACACAGGTAGTTTATGTGGAATATCTTTAAAATGAAATGTGTATTTTGCTTTTGAATTTGCTAAGAAAATCAAAAAGAAGCAATTGGTAAAATTAAGATATTAATTCAGAATTATGGTTGAGCATCACCATTGTTTAAGAATGCTAATTACGGTAAATGAACACAAAACAGCTGTCAGTAGTTAATGCACATTTGAATATTTTAGCTGGTTATTTATGTATCTAGAATTTATTATGCGTTTTTCAGATGGTTGCGTCTCAATTTTTATTGAGAGATTAGTGGATTTCCGATTGAGTGGTATTTTAGTGGTATTTTCATAGATGATGTGTATCAATCAAAAGAGGAGGAATTAAAATGGTATCGAAAAGAGCGATAGAAACTCCCGCAAGCCCGATAAGAAGACTTGTACCATACGCAGATGAAGCCAAGAAAAGGGGGATACATATTTATTATCTTAACATTGGACAACCTGATATTAAGACTCCAAATGTCTGGTACGAATACATTGAGAAATACAAACCTGAAGTTGTTGCTTACACACATTCCCAAGGACTGCCCGAGTTGAGGGAGGCATTTTCTAAATATTACCAAAGACACAACATACACGTTACCCCAGATGATATCATAGTCACAAATGGTGGAAGTGAGGCAATTATGTTTGCACTCGGTGTTGTATGTGACCCGGGTGATGAGGTAATAACAATAGAACCTTTCTACGCAAATTATCTTGGTTTTGCATCTTATCTTAATGTTAAGTTAGTTCCTGTAACAGCACATCCAGAGGACGGTTACAGACTCCCATCAGTTGATAAATTTGAATCTGTGTTAACTCCAAAAACAAAGGCTATACTATTTTCAAATCCATCTAATCCTACCGGTACCGTTTATACTTACGAAGAAATGAGACAGATAATCGATTTTGCTAAAAAGCACAATATTGTGATAATTTCAGATGAAGTTTATAGAGAGTTTACTTTCGATGGAAGAAAACATATATCTGCCTTTCATTTTGATGGTATAGAGGATCAATTGATAATGGTTGACAGTGTTTCGAAAAGATACAGCGCCTGTGGGGCAAGAATTGGTACATTTGTTACGAAAAATAAGGAATTTTACAAAAACGCGCTTAAATTTGCTCAAGCAAGACTTTGCCCAGCTGAAACGACACAATTTGGTGCAATTGGTTTACTGACACTTGGAGAAGAATATACAAACCAAGTTCGAGAAGAATACCAAAAAAGAAGAGATGCTACTTATGAAGCAATGAAAGAAATCCCGGGAGTTGTGGTTCACAAACCTGAGGGAGCTTTTTATTTGTCAGCAAAGTTACCAGTCGGAAACGCTGAGGACTTCATCATCTGGATGTTAAAGGAATTTAACGTGGATGGTAAAACAACTATGGTGTCACCTCTCAGCGGGTTTTATGCCACACCCGGTGCGGGTATGAGTGAGATAAGGATAGCTTACGTACTCGAAGCAGAAAAATTGGCAGATGCAGTGAAAATCCTTGGAGAAGGAATTAAAAAGTATAATAACGAACTCAAAAGGTAATTTTCATGAAATCTGCGACGATTTTTTAACTTAATTTTCATTAGTTTATTTTTCCTTCGCTTATTTTGTTCCATAACTCATTAATGTACTTTTCGTTTTCTATGAATATCTTCAGTACTTCTGGATCAAAGTGTTCGGGTTTTGTTCTTCCATCACCATGCAAAAGTATTTTTATACTTTCTTCATGAGTAAAGGCTCTTTTGTACGGTCTGTTAGACCTGAGAGCGTCGTATACATCAACCAAAGCAACTATTCTGGCTTCTATAGGTATTCTTTCTCCTGACAAACCGAACGGATAACCGGTTCCGTCGTATTTTTCATGATGATGGAGTGCTATATTTTTGGCAATCTCCAAGTTTGGATTGTCACCTATTAGTTTTGCGCCGTTTATCGTATGGAGTTTCATTATCTCAAATTCTTGAGTTGTAAGTGGCCCGTTTTTTAATAAAATTTCTTTTGGACAAAGTACTTTTCCTATATCATGGAGAGGAGAGAACTTTTCAACTTTATCACAGAAATCTTCGGGATAACCAAGTTTTCTTGCAATGAAACTCGTCAGCTTGCTTACTCTTAGAATATGGGCACCGGTATTTTCGTCATAACTTTCAGCAATTATTGCCAGCTGTCTTGCGAATTCAAGATAGGACTTTTCAAGCTCCTTATGGGCGTATTCAATCTCTTTGTAAGATGCTTCAAGTTGTTGTGTAAGCGCCGTTTGTTCTTGATATGCTGCTGTCAATTCTTGTGCCAACTTTGTGTATTCCTCTAAGATTTCTTGAACCTCCAAAACACTACTTTCAAAGTCAAGGGTGTCAAGCGTAAATATCTTTTCATAGCTAAAGGTTTTTATATTTTGAATCAACTTGGAAAATGTTGTGCTAAGTTCTTTAACAAATGCCTTTGTCTTCTTTGTTGTAACTAACAAAGTAAATATGGATAAGATCATGAGAATAGTAAAAGTTATGGAAAATGTAGTAGTAATCTGCGAAAAGTTGAGAACCACCCTGCCAATAACTGTGTCACCAATCTCTCTACCAGTTAACAAATTCAAAAATACATATGCATAAACTTTATCAGCCTTTTTTACGGTGTAAAAATCGCTTATTGAACTGTTGGTACCTTGTACTTGCCGCATAGGAATGTTGTTTTCTTTCTTAAAATGGGATATGAATTTATTCGCAATTTTCGTACTAAATTTCCTGTAACTTTCATAAATGTCTTTTTGAATCTTTTTAACCTCATTCTCGCCAACTTTATACGTCTGCTTGCTTTGATGTATTACGCTGATCTGATTTCTTGAAATTGTGAACAAGTTTATTCTCTCTATAAACTTATTGTAACTTTTCAAATTCAGAAATGTCTCGAAAATCCTTAGGTAATAAGGTGTGTTGATTTTCACAGTTATTATTTTATCGTTCAACTTAACCAAAAAAATCTTTGTATAATAATCATCAAAGTATATGTTGTATATTAAGTAATCAACTTTATTTGGATTTTCCACAAGATAGCTCTCTAGAACGGAACCGTACATAGTTTCTTCTAAATCTTTTTTATCAATCTTTTCAAATGATTGGAGCATAGGGTATGTTCTTTGAATAATATCTTTCACTTTTGCAAAAATCTCTTCGGCAGTATATTCTTGCCTTTCTATCTCGATATTTAGACCTTTAAACTCTTCTAAAAGCCTTTCATATCCTTTTGAGAACTCTATTTTATACTGATTTTCAAGACTGTGAAGTAGGGCTAAATAATTTGATGTAAGCGAGTTAATCTGACTTTCGTAAAAATAGTTTAAAACAAATGCAAAAAACAAAACTAATACGACCAAAAAGGTTATCGTATATCCAATCATACTTCGCAAAAATGTACGGTCCAATACCGTTTCTAATTTTAGTAACTTACTTCTCCGTTCCTCTCTCAATGAAAACTCCTCCCAACTTTGAAGAGGACCAGTGAATTACTAAATCACCATTTGAGATATATAAAAACAGCCGAAATCAGTTTCAATTTTTGAAGTTATTTGCTTTTCAGGATATTCGGTTCGATCTAACAACACAGGAGGTTCTAACTCACAGTTTAAACCTTTTTCAGAATAATTCACAACTGCTAAACCGTTCACGAGATTAAGATATTCCGCTATACTGTCATCTAATATTTCGGAGATTAATTCGTCGGCTACCTGACTGTATTTTTTAACAAATGTTTCAGTACTTTCTTTTTCTGGGAAAATTATGTATGTATTAATATTGATGTCGCCCTTTATTCTTTGATGTACAATTCTAAAAGGTTCGAAGTTGTTTATATCATCGGCGCTGTAAATCATGAGATTTCTTGTGAGAAATCTTATGCAACTGTTAAGAAAAACCACCAAGTATTCTTTAATTTCATCCGGTAATTTTTTGTCTTTCTCTATGAACGATTCCACTATCATCTTTGAATCATTATTTTTTAAATAATCAAGTACATTATCTGAAAGTTGATTTTGTTCTTTAAACTCGTTCATAATTCTTTCCAATTCTTGGTATGAAAAGATTCCTTGATCTATTAAAACTTGTGAAAGCGCAAGAAATTCTCCTGGTTGTTGGGATAAGATTTCTTCAAGTTGTTGTTGTGTTAGTAATCCGAGTTCTATGGCGATTTCTCCAAACTTTTTATTTTGCCTGTGTTGTTCACGAGTAATCCTTTCTATATCCTCAGACTTAAGATATCCCAAGTGCAGCGCAATAACACCTATGCGCGGTCTACTTGTTTCGACGGCTTTAATTACTTCTTTGAATTTTTCCCTCGAAATGTATCCTTTGTTTAAAAGATAATTTCCGAAATACATTAAAAACATTTGAACTCCCTCCCATGCTTCAGTGCAGGTTTAAAATTTTTTTTACAATACCTAAAACCTTTTCTTCTTCCAGTGGTTTTTGAATGAAATCTACAGCCCCAAGGTCTATAGCCCTTTTTAAATGCTCTTTTGTTCCAACAGAAGATGCCATTATAATTTTCGCATCTTTGTCAAATGAAACCATTTCTTCAAGTGCTTCAAGTCCACTTTTAGCAGGCATTGTTATATCTAAGAAAACCACATCCGGCTTTATTTCTTTGAAAAGATTCACTGCAGTTACGCCATCAGATGCTTCATGCAGCTCAACTGTCTGCTCTTCGTTTTCCAACTTTTTCAGAATTTCCGAAAGTTTCATTCTTATAAGTTTTGAGTCGTCACATATAAGAAATTTCAAAGTTTTCATCATTTTTCCCTCCCCATTTATGTCTATGGTGTTCGGTATATTAGTTTTTGTTTTATTATATCATAACTCAGAACAGTAAGTCAGCAATGTTACTGAAAATTTCCATGATGCTTTTTTGCTTTTTGGAAAATCAAAATCCTACTAGCCAAGGCCTTGCTAACCTATTGTTGTTGTACAAAAATACAAACAGCCCCCTGAAAATGTTTGAAAGGGAGCTGTTTGTATCTTTGTACTCAGTAAATTATGGATGTTTAGAACCTAATGTTTCCAAATATTGTCAGGTTTGTCTTATTTATAGGATCAGATAATTCTGTTTTTACGCCCAAACCAATGTCCCTATCTTTACCAAGAGCTGTAATCTTAAATTCAACATTAGAAAGATTAGAACCAATGTAATATTCAATTTGTTGTGTCAAGTAAGCAGCGTACATTTCTGAATCGCCGTAATACAAATCGTAAGCCCCTCCAAGTTTGAATTTATCTTGTCCTAATTTTGTATATATTTCGGAACTTAACTTTGAGTTGTAAATGGACAAATACAATCCAAACTGCTCTGCTGAAAAGTTAATACTTGCAAAGAAGGTATTATTTAAGCTGTACATTCCACATATTGAGAGATTAAACGGGCTACTTAAAATAATTTCACCTAAGAATTCTAACTCATCTGTAAAATAGCTGTTCGCCATAAATAACTTAAAGGTTTCACCATCTATTCCTACAATCCAAGGTAACTGATTATTCTTATGAACCAAGCCACCAACGAGGTAGTATTTATTCAAGAATTTCAACTTTCCTAAAATCCCTGTGTTCCTTTCAGCGAAAGTCATGTCAGATAGAAAATTCAAAGGTAATTTATAGTACATGACTATAGAGTAATTTTCTTGAGAAAAATTGATTAACGCTTCTGATATATCCGCCCCATCGTATTTCAGTGCTATGGCAAAGTCAGCTGTTGGTTCAAAACGTAGCGCCAATGAGTTTGTAAAGCCAGAAGAAACAAAGTATTTTGCACTATCTGTTTTGAACTTGTACTCGAACTCATACTTACCTTTTACAGATAATCCACCAGCCTTTTGTTCAATTCCCTCGATCGATAATAGACCATCCTTTTCAACAAGTTTAAAAACACCGTTTTTTCCACCATACCCGTCTGGTTCATATGATGGAGCATTCGGATCTTCTTCCCACACATCTGAACCACCAATCACAAAAACATATTTGTATTTATGCGTTCCTGGTTGTAATGGCAGATTTGCAATCCAATAACCTTCTACAAGTTGCATTTTCATAGCTCTTGGATTCCAATTATTGAAGGATCCTGCCAAATAGGCTTCTTGAGCATTTTCTTTCTTAACCGCAAAGACAACGTTCTTTCCATCCACAGAGAGTCCAGGTTTGACTTTTTGGGTAGTTACCGTCTGGTAAGTTTTCTCGGTGGATGGTTTGTCCGCGCTAACAGGTGCTCTTACTATCAACTTTCCACCTTCTCTAACAAGTTCAAAGACACCATTCTTTCCGCCGAATCCATCGTCAGCATAAGCAAAGGCATTTGGATCTAGAACCCATTTACCATCCACAACAAATTTGTACTCATAAACACCAGGTTGTATTTCTAATACGGCTTCCCACCAACCATTTTCAATATAATAACACTCAGTAGCATTATCTTTCCAGTTATTGAATGAACCTGCTATGAAAACGTATTTGGCATCTTTATTGTAGAACCTTAGCACAACATAACCCTCTGGATCAACAAATATCGTATTTTCTCTTTTCGTATTTAGCTCATACTTTTTAGTTTGACTTATCTTTCCACTTCCAAGTATTTTTCCATCAGCCGTTAGTGTGAAAGCACCATTCTTTCCGCCGAACCCATCATCAACAAACGATGGAGCTTCTGGATCCTCTTTCCAGTTTTTTCCATCTATAACATACTTATATTCATAGCTTCCAGGCTTGAGTTCTACCTCATATGTCCAGACTCCGTTGAGGAGTTTCATTGCCCATAAACTGGGATTCCAGTTGTTGAAATTTCCAGCAAGGTAAACTACGTCTGCTTTAATATCCGTCTTGAACGTAAACACAACTTTCCCATCTTTATAAGCCACTCCACCTAAAACAACTAAAGAAACCATTAGCCCGAACATTGTTATTATCCTGAGAAAACTTAAAACACGCATTCGAAAGTACACCTCCCTAAGTTTAATTTATATTTATAGCTTTAAATTACCACCAAAGGTTAAAGTAAATACCTCCAACGGGTTTGAAAGGATTGTCTTTATCAAAATCGCCGTTACCTACTCTTACAACGACATCACCATTGGAAAAGCCAGTAAACTTTATCTCAGAATAGAAGAAATCCTTTTCTTCATAATAACCAACTATTTTTTGGTATTTAGAAAATAAAGAAATATTTCCAAAATTTCTACTTGCCTCAATGTAAAATAACTCGCCAATTGTACTTATAGAATTATGGATCGGCTTTCCAAAGCCATAGCCTAACTTTGTTGAAAAATCAAAGATTGAAAATTGCGTTCCCGCTGCTATATAAAATTTGCCCCAGTTGTTAGGTAGTAAACCAGATATGCTCGAAAAACCAGTTTTTTTGAGGTTTAAGTACATTTGCCCTAAGGTAATATCCAAACCAACTACAGAATTATCAATTAGATCTCGAGTTGGATTTTCGAAACCAAAATATGTAGTCAAATAAGTATTGAATGATGGCGAATTACCAAACTTGTACCACAATACCAAGTTATTTTGCTCGTTGATTTCCTGAGGACTGTAAGACAATTTTGTATCCTTGCCTCCAGCAAAAACATATCTAACACCCCAATTTTGTTTTTGATCATATAATAAAGCAAGACCAACAAAATTTTTGGGATCAAATGACGTAATGTTCTGAATAATACATTCTGTTTTTAAATTTGCGCTGGATAATCTTATATTATAAGATGCAGCAGTATCAATTAAGTTTCCTCTTTTGCCAACGATGAATACTATTTCATTTATATTACCAGACAAATACATTAGGTCTAAACTATTAAACAAAACTAATTTATAATTACCATAACCGATCTCTACTCCGTTTTGTCCGGTTGTTATTTGATATAACACAATTGGATCATTTGTTGTACCGAATATTTGATTATCATAAAGTGATAACTTTAGCTCTTCAAATTTAAGCGTAAGCTTAGCGGATTCAAGATTACTACCTTTTAGGCTAAAAGATAAATCATAACCCGTTCCAAGAGAACTCCCCATTATTCTAAATTCGCTTCCAAAGTTTGTCGAAAAAGGTTGTTGTGAAAAATCAACTGTAAACGAAAAATTTGCTGAATAATTGGTTTGCAATGCAAAGGCAGTGATGGAGAAGACGGTGAAAACAATAAATAAGGCTGTAAGTTTTAAGTTCATGTTATTTCACCTCACTTGTAGTTGACAATCGTTCCTATCTTAGAAGTCTTGGGATCAAATGTGATTATTATGTCCACCAGCCCTGCTCTTTCAAGTCGCAAAACGGCGTTATCAAACCCAGCATCATATTTTTTTCCATCATAATTGAATTCCCACGGTTTCCAATCTCCGACATTTCTTGTCACTTTGAACAGATAAGTCTGCTTTGATGCGTTGAAATTGGTCAATGTATACTTAAATACTTTCTCTGTGTTATCCCAAATCATCTCTCCATTTGAAAGGTTCCAGTTGTTGAATTCTCCACCAACGTACCATTTACTCAGTGTTGTTTTGAATTTTTCGCTGTCACCTACTCCTGTTGGTTGTCCGTTGGTCATTTCACTTGGTTTCGCATAGATAATTAATTTCTCTGAGTTTAGATTTTCTTTCCACACTGGTATCCCTGACGATACCTTGGTAACTCCTTGACTTTTATATATTACTTTGTACCATCCTATAGAGTATTCATTCCCAGAACGACTCGGTTTAAATACCATAGATGTTATCGGAAGCTCGAAGATATAGCAACCTTCATCTTCTGAATAAACCATTTTGTCACCTGACGTAGGTATCCATTCATTCCATTCTCCAACAACGTATATGCCATCTTCGATTTGTAAGTTTAATATTTTCATACAACCAAACAATACGAAAAGTAGGACTAAAAAGGTAGGCAACACAAGTTTATATTTTGAATGTTTCAAGGTAAGTCACCTCCAGATTTTTGTACTTGTAAAAAGGGGGCTTAAGCCCCCTGTAAGCTATTCGGAAAATTACGAATTATAGAGCTATTTTGTTGGATTGGAAATTGTCTTTTTGATTACCACAGGTGCTGTGTAACCTCCTTCTCCTGTCTCAAAACCTTGGTCTGGATAGAAATCTCCTGCCCATTGTTTGCCACCATACTTACCACCAGTTAGAACGAATACCGCCTTAGCTGAGAGTTTACTTGAATTACTTACCCCAAGTTTTGATAGTGGAATAGAAAATTCTATTCTCTTTTTGCCATCAACTTCTGTTGATTTAAGTGTTCCAGTTACTTCGGTTGCTTCTTGACTTGTAAATCTCCAAGCTTTGTATCCATCTCCCCAAGTTTCAATTATGAAATCAACATCACCTTTCTCGAATTTATAACTTCTTCCCCATTCATGCTTTGAGGTATCTGGAGCACCGGTAACACCAGAAAGATCGACCATAACCATGAAGTTGTTATATCCTGCTTTTGTGAATTCTCCAGCTATGTAAAGATTAGTCGCATCAAAGAGTATACCAGCTTTGTGAATTTCGTTGTCAGTTCCCCATTTAGAGTCATTAGGAGCATCCTCATATAGATAACTTGCCCAGTCTGTCAACGTTGCATCCACAGTTACTGTTTTAAGTAGAGGTGGTTTTTCAAATAAAGCACAACTTACCACAAATAAAGAAACCATTACCGCGAGAGTTATAAACAGCAACTTTTTCATACCATCTACCTCCCTTTTAAAAAATATGCGTTTAATATTATACAACTTCTCGATCTCAGATTTTTGATACATTGGAAATGTTCCATAACGTTCAGTTCTTTACAAAGACGTATACTTGCCTTGGATTGATTGTCCAATTCGTATTTTGGCTAAGCTGGGGCATAAGCTTACTTCCAAATTCAAAATTATTCCCGTTAAAGAAAGCGTACCATACCCATCGGTATCCAGATGGTATTGTGTATGTGTTTGAATATGTAGGATCAAGGTTTACAAGAACTAGTACCTCTTGATTCTGGTGAGTTCTTTTAATGACATACAAGTTCTTCCAGTCTCTTTCTATTGCAATGGTTCCACGGCTCAGCGCAAAATAAGTTTTCCTTAGAGTTATGAATTGTTTGAAGAAGTTCAATATTGTATAACCACTTTGTTGTTCTTCGACAGAGATACCATCGCTTGGATTATCATATATTGCACCATCTACATTTGCGTTACCAAAAGTTATGTTTTTTGATTGGTAAATTGGCTTTGTCCAAGTTGTTTGACCAATGCCTTGTTGGTTTTTGTACCATTGCATAGGCTCACGTACGGGAATATCCCACGGTTCAGAAGACCATTTCCAACCACGCAATCCTATTTCGTTTCCGTAGTATATTGCAGGCATTCCATTAAGTGAAAGCAATAAAGCATTTAAAATAAGGTATTGTTTCGTACCATTAATAACATTCCCAGAATATTTCTGGTCTACAAGTACAGATACCATTCTATTAAGATCGTGATTATCTATAAAAGGAAAATGATAAGTACTTAAAAAGTATTGAGAGGAAATGGAATTCACCCAGTTAATGGAATCTCTAAGTAAATTATCTCTGCCCTCGAAATTGGACGTTAGTTCGTACATCAACTTGAAATTGAACACGGGCATTGGTGCAAATTGCAAGAGCACATGAGGATTTCCATCGTATACTTCACTTACTATAATACAATTGTTGCCAAGTTTACTTCTTATATAGCTTTCCAATTGTTTTGCAACGTTTGCTGACTTTTGTATTCCATCATCCCAATCCCAACCATAGTAATGTTTTGCTGCATCCAATCTAAAACCATCAACTCCCATTATTATCCAAAAGTCTATAATCTTCTTTACTTCTTCTAAAACTTTAGGATTATCATAATTCAAATCAGGCATTGAACTGTCGAACAGACCAAAATACCAAACTTTCTGACCTTTTGAATTGATTTTCCAATGCCAATGATTTGTATTTACCGGTTGGGTTAGACTCATGATGTAGTAATTCCAGTATGCAGAAGAGGTTGTTTTCTCAATAGCATCTAAGAACCAAGGATGTGTATCTGCTGTATGGTTTACAACTAAATCCATAATTACCTTAATACCATTTCCGTTTAGTACTTTTATCATATTATCTATGTCTCTTAATGTTCCGTAATCTGGTTCAACATTATAGTAATCTTCTACATCATAACAATGATAGGATTTTCCCCTGTTGAAAGGCAAGAACCAAATAGTGTCTATTCCAAGTTCTTTCAGATAGCTAACTTTGTGTACAACACCGTTGAAGTCTCCAATTCCATCCCCTGTACTGTCATAAAAGGATCTTATAAACAATTTGTACATAGTATTTGAAGTTGAGGGAATAGTCAATGATAATTTTTTTATATTTTCCTTTGTTATTCTTAACGTTTTGTAGATCTGGTTGTTTCTTAAGATATCAATTCTCAGACTTTCTAAATTCCAAAACTCTTCCCCAGAAAACTCACAAGTGAATATTCCACCAACGAAATGTCCTAATAGTTGTTCTTGAGTTTTATCCTTGAACACTTTGAAAACGCTCAGGTTGTCTTCTTTAATATCAACTACAAGCTCGTTGGTATCTAGGTTGTAGGTAACAATTCCTTGGTTTGCTGGGAGCTCTTCTACGGGAAGTTGTTCCAATTCTTGGTCAACGGGTTTATATGAGCAACCAAAAAGTAGAAAAGCTGTGATGAAAAAAATAATAATAAAGATACTAAAACTTTTTTTCATATATACTACCTCCTTTTCAATTATATTTTAGCTCACTTTATGAATTATAATCAATGCAAATACTTGAAAAAGTCTCATTTGGAACATTTCCAAAATCAAGAAATGTAGCAATAACAAAAAATCAAACCGCCTGCAAATTGCAAGCGGTTTGGTTTAAAATACAATCATGTTTTTTATTTGATTTTTCCTTCCTGCACGGGATAACACGCTACAAAGTGTCCAGAACTAACTTCTTTAAGTTCTGGGTGTGGATTTATTTTACACTTTTCTTCCTTGAAGGGGCATCTGTCGTAAAATCTACATATAGGTGGTGGGTCGATTGGTACACTTATGTTTCCGATTATGTTTGGTTCTGAACGTTTGTAGTCTGGATCTGGGACAGGTACGGCATCCATCAAAGCTCTTGTGTATGGATGCATTGGATGATGTAATAATTCTTCTGTTTCCGCCAATTCCACAATTTTTCCAAGATACATGACAGCAATTCTATTTACCATATACCTTGCTACTGCTAAGTCATGAGTTATGTACAAATAACTCATCCCGTGGTTTTTTTGCAATTCCATCATCAAGTGCATAACACCTGTTCTAACAGAAACATCTAGCATTGAAGTAGGTTCGTCTGCAACTATTAATTTCGGGTTAAGTATAAGTGCTCTTGCAATTGCTACTCTCTGTCTCTGTCCACCGGACAGTTCATGTGGGTATCTCCAAAGAAAGCTATCAGGAGGTGTTAATCCAACTTCTTGTAATAACTGTGCAACTTTTTCTTCCCTTTCTTCAAGTGTTCCAACATTGTGTATGTTCAAAGGTTCTGCAATTATATCAAATATAGTCATTCTTGGATTCAATGACTCATACGGATCTTGGAATATCATTTGTACCATAGAATGATACTCCATCCTGTCGTAATCTTCCACCGATTTTCCCAAAACTTCTATAGTCCCGTCTGTGGGTGACTCAAGTCTCACTACCATCCTACCAGTTGTTGTCTTGCCACATCCTGATTCACCAACCAAGCCAAGTGATTCACCTTGTTTTATTTCAAATGACACGTCATCTACCGCATGAACAAAGTGCTTTGCCCTTGAGAATAAAGCACGTTCTGCTGGAAAAAATTTTTTCAGATTTTTTACCACAAGTAACACTTTATTTTCTGAACTCATTTTGCCTCACCTCTTCCGTCAATGGATGCCAGCAAGCAAGAAAATGTCCTTTTTCTATTTCTTTGTATTCTGGTTCATCTGTTCTGCATTTATCGGTTGCCCAAGGGCAACGTGGTGCAAATCTACAACCAGTTGGTGGGTTGAGTAGATCAGGTGGTTCTCCTGGTATCGTAAAGAGTTTTTTCTTCTCACCAACATGACTTGGGAATGCATTCATAAGTAAGAACGTGTATGGATGCATGGGACGCTTGAAAACCGTTGTAGCATCAGCCTGTTCAACAAACTTTCCAGCGTACATAACAGCTATTTTATCACTAACTTCCGCTATGACAGCTATATCATGTGATATATATATCATTGCCATATTTAATTCTTTTTGTATTTTTTTCATTTCACGTAATATTTTGTCTTGCACAATAACATCAAGTGCTGTGGTTGGTTCATCAGCTATTATGACTTTTGGATCACAGGCAAGCGATAACGCAATTACTGCACGCTGTTTCATCCCACCACTATACTGGTGCGGATATTGATCCATGCGTTTTGGATCGAGTGTTACAAGCTCAAAAAGCTTTGCAACCTTTGATTTTGCTTCATCAATAGGGGTCTCAGGATAATGATTAAGTATAGCTTCAACTATCTGATCTCCTACCCTGTAGACAGGGTTGAGTGAATTCATGGCAGCCTGAAATACCATGGATATTCCTTTCCAACGATAGTGCCGCATTTGTTCTTCTGACAAAGAAACTAAATCTATCATATTACCATCATCGTTAAACCAGACATGTCCACCCATAAAGCGAGCATTTTCCGGAAGAATTCTCAGTAAAGTCATAGACACAGATGTCTTACCGCAACCAGATTCACCAACTATTCCAAGGCTTTCCCCAGCTTCTAACTCAAACGATATACCATCAACTGCTTTAACATAACCTTTTTTTGTTTTATAATGCATTTTCAAATTCTCGACTTTTAAAATTGCCATATTTATCACCTCTTTCTGAGTCTTGGGTTAACGATTTCTTCAAGACCACGTCCAAGGAAATAGAAGGCAGCACACAGCAATGTTATAGCACCACCTGCTGGTACCCACATCCACCAGTAAGAACCTATATTTCCAGAGCCAAGATAACCGGAACTCCATACTGTGTTTATCATCAATCCCCAAGACATCCTAACTTTCATCAAGCCAAAAAAGCTCAATACAGCCTCTGAAAAAACGGCTCCAGTTACATTAAACATCATGTAAAGGAACGAAAGGGGCATTACATTTGGAATGATATGATTGAATATTATGTATCCATGGCTACCACCTGAAACCCTTGCTGCATCGATGTAAGGCTTCACCTTAATTGTTAACGCTTGTGCTTTTAAAACAAGTGTTATGCCACCGAAACCACCAAGTAACCCAAGAATTAAAGCCAATTTGAAAAGGTTCATCGTCATAAAACCTGAAAGAACAATGAGAAATGCTATGGATGGAAATAGCATCATAAGATCGGCTATACGCATGAATATTACATCAACTAATCCGCCGTAATAAGCAGCCGCTGTACCTATTATAGTACCTATTACAACTGTAATAAGTGCTGCAAGCACACCGAGTACAAATTCACTAGGAGTACTAACCATAAGCTGGATAAGTATATCTCTACCAACAGGATCTGTACCAAGCCAATGCCATCTACTTGGTGGTAGTGGATGACCAACACCAATTTTGTTAGTAAGAGAAAGCACGTTGAATATCTCTACAAGCTTTTTCTCGGCAAAATCCTTTGACCAAGCAGTTTTTTGTGGTTTTTCAATTTTTCTTATATTTTCCATATTTGACCATTCTGAAGGATCTTCAAGATATTGCTTGTGCTCATTAACCATTCTGAGATATATGTTTTCATTCATTTCAGCTTCGTTGATTAAAAATCTAACCGCTTCTACAGGTTCTTTGGCGGATTTCAATTTTTCAACTATATCAATACGTTTAAAGTCATCAAGCTGTGAATTTTCTATATTTGAAATTACTTTATCAAGTTTATTAGTACCCTGAAAAGCATAGGCAATAAGTGATGCTATAGGTTCTGATAAAACCTTTATAACTTGGCTGCCAAGGGACTCATAACTTTCCGGTATGTTTTCATTATTAAGTAATGAAGCCATAAATGATCTTGCAGTAGCGATTTTGATGAATATATTGTTCAATTCGTAAATATATCCTTGCCTGACTGTTTTGGAGTATCTGGATATCTGATTTTCCAGTTTGGCTCTAAGTTCTGGACGAATGTCAACAGAAACTTTTGCTAATTCCATACCAGCGTACAACTCTAAGAAACGCTCGGTATCTGTATGTAACACTGATAATCCTAAATCTTGCATTTCTTTTTCCAGATTACTTACCGTCTTTTTAGCTTTTGTCAAGGCAGGTTCGTAAATTTCTTTTTTCGACAAATCAGAAAGCTTCGATTTTGCGATTTCAAATAGCGGAGCAAATTTCCCTTTTTTTATTTCTTGCTCAATTGAATTGTTTTCTTTTGATAAAACAATCAAGTCAGGTATAATACTGTATGCGGCAGCAAAGACTAGTGATTCTATAGCTACAGTATCATTTTGAATAACTTCGGACAACTGTGCGTCTGATTGAACATAGAGTTGTCCTGTGGTACTTACATCGGCAACACTTTTTGCAACTTCCAATACCTTTTCCTGAGCAGATTTAATTTGATCTTCGGAGTGCGTTTGAGTAATCAATGAGTTAAATTCTTCCACAACTTCTTGCTTTTCTCTATTCAAACTTCTAAACCAAAGCATTGCGCGAGAAACTTCATCTGAATCTGCGTAAGGTGAAAGTGCAATAGCCAGTGTTTTGTGGTCAACCTTCTGAAGTAACTCGGAGAAATCTTGGAATGAAAATTTGTCCCTATTTCCAATATCTTTTACCGAAGATATAGCGGAAAACTTTATAATCCCTTTATCAACAAGTTCAGAAATGCTCGTTTGGAAATATAGTCTTTCTTTTGCAGGTATATAACTATCTGCTATAGTATCAAGAAAGTGTCTAAAGCTATCTGGTGCATACGTTGTCATTATCTCATACTGTGAATTTCTCACTAAGTTTTCCATCGATGATTTGAATGTTTCACCCTTGTCCATAAATGAGTAAACCCATTGTTGTGCCGCAGGGATTTCAATACCTTTTACAAGGTTTTGTGTAGAAAGATAATCTGTTATGTATTTTGAAGACAATATTCGTGAATCTAAACCAACTACTGGATCATATATACTTGGATCAAGAAAGCTTAGTACAATAGGTGAAAGGGCACCAAAAATTCCAAATGCAATTATCACCCACAATCCAAACATTCCCATTTTACTTTCTTTGAAAAGCGCCCAGTTCTTTTTGAAATTCTTAATGAAAAGTTTGAATTTTATTTTAGCAATTGATTCTCTTTTCCTAATTTCGTTTGCCATTTCACATTCACCTCTTTTGACACACTTAATATCTAATTCTCGGATCTAATAATGCGTAAAGTATGTCTGCAACCAAGTGTGCAAACAATACAAGTACACCGGTAAACACAAGACATCCAATGGCAAGAGGCGTATCTTGCGCTGTTGTTGCTTCAAGTAATGTAAGCCCCATACCTTTCCAAGAAAACATTGTCTCCGTTATAACCCCACCACTTACTGTTGAAGCTAACCCAATAACAAAACTTGTCATAAGTGGTAAGAGGGCTGTTCTTGCTGCATGTTTATCACGGATTACCTTATCTGGTAATCCTTTGGCACGTGCTGTTGTAATGTAATCTTCTTTTATAACTTCAAGCATTGTATCTCTCATAACGAGCATGTCACCGGCAAAATGTAGTGTAACAAGTGCTATAACTGGGAGCGCAAGATGATAAATTATGTCTAAAGCATATGTTCCCATTCCGTTCGTCATCCAATATATCATAGTCATGATAAATCCTACTATTACTGAGAACCAAATTGCCAACTTTTTTGAACTTATAGTCCTTAATCTTGAGGCAATAAATATTCCAACGATCCAAGCTACAAGCAAAAATAACTCAGTCCAAAGAAGTCTTATGAATACATCCTGAGCGCTGAATGGTGCGTTAAACCACTTGGCAGGAGTTACAAATCCAGAGAGTGGGAACCAACGTAATGTAACTGCGAATAACCATATTATTATAAGCATGTAAAACGGGGTAAATATTGTCCAAAAAACGATACCAACGAATGTTGCTGCTTTGTCTGTTATTCCTCCACGTTTCCATGCAATTCTTTTCCCAAGATCGAATCCAAGTAGAAAAGACAAAACTGAGCTTGCGAGAAACAAAAATAAAGTCCTTGGTAGTCGCTCTGCGATTATTTCTTCAACTCTCTTTGGATATTCACTAAATGATATACCCATCTCAAGATTGAAAAAGTTTTTCATATGCTTATAATACTTAACATACCACGGGTCTTCCACTCCGAAAAGTTGCTTAATCCTTTCATACATTTCTGGATTTCTCATCAATTTTGGGTCCAAAAACTTTGTTGTATAATCACCTGGCATCGCAAGAAAGATGAAAAACACAACCGTCACATATATAACGAGTAAAAGCACAATTTGGGCAATACGATTCCTGATAAATTTTGCCAAGCCTGGTAAATCGAAACCGTAAAAATATACAATTGGTGCAACGATAAAATTGAATCTGGGACTAAATAAGTACAGATATTTTATGTTGAATAATGCGCCGTAATACAATGCAAGTGAAATTCCAAGGAATATGTAGTTGATGGGTTTTTTACCCTTTTTAAGCGAATAAAACACACCTATCAATGGCAGGATTATTCCAAAAATAACTAATAGTACTTGTTTTGTCATCTTCACCTCTCCCTTGTTAAAGTTGCAAGTTGCACCACAAAAGAATTCCGTAAGCTGAGTATATACAATCCCCCCTTGCGGGGGGATTCGGATTATAAATTTAGTGTAAATTATTATTGAACCTTTCTTACACCTTCTGGGAATCCGTAGTAACCTTGTATACCATCCAGCATGTTATCAAATGGGAATCTAATAGATGTTCTGTAAGCTTCTATCATTGGGTTTGTGTAAAGAATTATGTATGGCAAATCCTCCGCAAGGATTTTTTGAGCTTCAAATATTGCCTTTCTTGCTTGCTCAAATGTGTCTGCATATTCAAATTCTTCAACAAGAGCATCAAATTCTGGGTTCTTGTAACCAGGTGTGTTGAAACCATCTGGAGCCATCTGCGAGCTGTGCCAGAACGATTTAAAGTATGTTGGTACTCTTCCAATACCCCAACCGAGTATGTACATATCAAAGTCTACGTCGTCAAATGCTTTTGTAACAATTTCATTGAAATCAGTAAGTTTCAGATTGAGTGGTATACCAATATTCTTCGCCCATTGTTCTATGTACATAGCTGTTTGCGCTCTCATTGGATCGTAATCCATGCCCGGTGAAAGAAGTGTTACCGTAGGAACTGGCTTACCATCTGGTCCTCTTAAGCCCCTACCAGGTGTTTTAACTGGGTTCTTTGCATCTTTTGGATCTATAACAGGTTCCGTATCCCACTTGAAACCAGCTTTTTTGAGCAAGCTAACTGCAAGTTGATATCTTTCACCCATGCCGAGTCCTTCACCAATTGTTTTAACTGCAGAGTTAAACCAAAATGTATTAGCGGGCGGTACAGGTGTAGCAAGAGGAATAGCTCTACCTTGTAACACTTGGTTACATATGAAATCTCTATCGATTAGTGCCGCAAGTGCTTGTCTGAACTCTTTAACGTTCATTGGGAATTTTCTCATATTAAACGCAAGATATCTGAAACCGAGCTGTGGATTCGAAACTATCTTTATGTCTTTTTGTCCTCTAAGTTGTTCTGCTTCACCCGCTGTAATTCCAACTGGGTTGTAAATGTAGTCAATATCACCGGCAATGAGTGCCTGAATAGCAACTTGTTTGTTTCCATAAACTTTGTAAACAATCGTATCTACATAAGGTCCTGTTGTAACTTCAAGTGCGACTTCACCAGCTGGCTTTGGATTGTCTGTTGACCATTTAAAGCCTGTTTTTGGATTGATTATTGAGAAACCACCATTTTTGTAGTACAAGTTCTTCTCACCGTAAGACCAGTATTTGTCGTCAGATATTTGTTTAACTACCTGAACAAACGCACCTTTTTCAACCTTTCCAATATTGAGAGCTGCTATACCAGGATCAATAACTTCCTGAGAAAGCAACCATTTCACAGGATCTTTTTGCTTCTTTGCTTTTTCAACTATTGGTTTCCAATAGTTACTGCACACAATTGCTGTCATAAGAGTATCGTAATAAATTGTCATCGTTTTCTTTTCTTTGAAATAAAACTTTACTGTCCATGTGTCAATCTTTTCGACTTTCTCTGGTTCGTAAGCCCCACCCCAGTTACCACCGGGAATTTGCATCTCTTTGACTGTGCTATACGTAAAGACAACATCGTCAGCTGTAAATGGCGCACCGTTTGACCAGCGCATGTCTTTTCTTAGTTTCACTGTTACCGTATACATGTTACCTTCCTTAACTATTTTTGGTATTTCTGCAGCTGCTGATGGTATTAGTTGTCCTTCTTTGTTCATTCCAAGTAGTGAAGGATATTTCCAAAGTTGGACCACAAAGTTCCAAGCAGATGACCCTGATCCAAGTAAGTTCCAAATGTTTGTTGTTGTAAGATCAGAGAATATACCGTAGTTGACTTGGACAGCAAAAAGTGAAAACGAAAGAAGAACCGCAAAAAGCACCAAAACCCTTTTCACAACCGACCCCTCCTTTTCGTAGAGTAGATGTACATCGTTTAATTTATATTATACAACATTTTGGTATCAGATTGCAAATTTAATTTTGAAGTTGTCTTAAATATTATATCTTTGCAAAAATTAAGAATGTTGTGATAAAATAAAAAAGGAGGTGATTTTGATTGTATTACAAAGTTTCCAGAGATCCGATTTATTCCGAAATAATGCTTTATCCACTTGAGATTTTAGCCATCGATACTAAGGCAATACAGAGATTGAGATATTTGACTCAGTTAGCTGGTGCCGAATATGTATATCCTGGAGCAACACACACAAGATTTGCCCATTCACTTGGTGTTATGCACCTTTCCGGAATATATGCAGAACAACTTTACGATGCTCCAGACAAAGTTAGAATACTTAGGCTCGCTGGCTTGTTGCATGATATAGGCCACGGACCATTCAGTCACCAATTTGATGATGTTGTTTACAAAAAACTTGGATTTAACGATGGACATGATGAATATAGACTTACATTGTTGAGAAATTATCTTCCAAAGGAACTTCTAAAAGGATACGAAGAAGCCCCGTCAAAGTTAAAAAAAGCAGTTGTAGAAGACCTTGAGATAACGCTTGGTCAAATATCTGAGAATATGGAAGAAAATTTTCAACAGCTAATTGAAGAAATAATTAAAGTTTACGAAGGTGAAAAATTTGGAACTATCGATTTTGCAATTGTACAAGGTCCACTTGGCGCCGACAGATTAGATTTTGTACTTAGAGATTCTTATTACGCAGGAACAAGGGGTTTTGGAACAGGAGCTATCGATAGACTTATCCGAAATGCAACGATTGTAAGGAAGGATGCAAGAGAACTTTTAGCGTACGATTCAAAAGTTGTAGATGAGATTTACACCATACTTTTTGGTAGGTTTATGATGTACAAAAACGTTTATTTCCACAAAACGTCACGAGCAGCAGATATGATGATTCAAGAACTATTGGAACTTTCATACAAAGCCTTGAGACTTGATGAAAGAGTAATGAATATTGAGACGTTCCTTGATTTAACCGATCAAACTGTAATCAACGAAGTGATCCGCGAATTTTATGAAATTGTCGAGCGATATGGTGGGGGCGAAGATGTCAAAGAGAGCCTTTTAAAATATGAAGTTGATTTACAACCACTTGAACTTGATATTGTAATGGCATACGAGATTGTTGAAAGACTTAAAAGAAGAAATCTTTGGAAGGTAGTGCTTGAGACGCCATTTTCAATAGAAGGTGTTGATCCTTCGTTGGTTAGCCAAGGAATAGCAAGTGATTTATTGCAAAAGATCAGACTCAAACTTGAAAGAGCATTTGAAGTAGCGGATGAAGAGGATAAAAAGATTATCATGCATCTTATGAATAACTTTGACGAAATATTTAGAATCGATACTCCGTACAAATTAACTATAGTACATCCTGAGGAATTTTTAAAAAGTAACATATACATTCTCAGAAAAAATCAGTTGATGACATTTGAAGAATACGTAAAGCTCTTTCCAGCTTACAATTTTATGAAGAGTAATCTCATCCAAATCATTCGAATTTACGTTACAAAAGATGTAAGAGAAATACTGGATAAATATAAAATTTTACCGGAAACAAGTACAGAAATTACAACAAGATGGTGAAAATTTTGTATTTAACGTAATGTGAGGTGGTATCTTGGTTCTTTTGTTTGACGTTGGAAATACACATACAACAGTAGCCGTAACAGATAATGGGAAGGAATTTAAAAGTTATAGAATAGCGACAAAAAAATATGAAACAGAAGACGAATTGTATGTCTTTTTAAGAAATTTGTTTGGAGGAGAAAACATAATTAATTTACCAATAGTTGTATCTTCTGTTGTTCCATCAGTTAACGTTGTGTTTGAATATTTTGCCAACAAATATAGCAATGGGCAGATATACTTTGTCAGTTCACAAAACTACAGCAAAATAGAGTGGAACGTTTATTACCCAAAAGAGATAGGTGCGGATAGAGTGTGTGATGTGATAGCTGCTTTTGAAGATTACGGTAAAAACTGCATAATTATAGACTACGGAACAGCAATCACTATAGAAGTGCTTAAAGAAGGGACATACGAAGGTGGAGTTATAATGCCTGGTTTTGCAATGATGATAGACGCTCTTTTCAGAGGTACTGCCAAACTACCTCTTGTTGAGCTTAAGCCTTATGAAGGTTTTATTGGAAAGGACACGGAATCGAATATTAGAATAGGAGCCATAAACGCTATGGTTGGAGCAATAAAATACGTTGTTGAGAAAATACAAGAAGAATACAAAGAGAGACCTGTTATAATACATACAGGCGGACAAGCAATGTATGTTCAAAACGAAGTTGAAGGAATAATAGATAAAGACTTGACATTGAGAGGGATGTATTACTTTTATGAAGAAAATAAAAATATTACTCATTAATCCATGGATAGAAGATTTTGCAGCTTACGATTTTTGGCTTAAACCTGTTGGATTACTATACGTCGGCTCTTTTCTTAAATCTCTTGGTGTCGAAGTTGAATTGATTGATTTAACAAATAGATATGATCCAGACTTGCAAAACTACGTAAAGGTTCCAAGAGATAAATTCTACGGTACAGGTAAGTTTCCACATACTGAAATAGAAAAACCTAATATATTAAAATTCATCCCAAGAAAATATAAAAGATATGGAATGCCAGAAGAATTATTTAGGATTAAGTTGAGAAAAGTCAAAGAAAACGGAGACGTTGATGCGGTGTTTGTTACCTCAACGCTAACTTACTGGTACCCAGGCTATTTTGATACAATAAATATAATTAAGCAAGAGTTAAATTGCCCAATTGTTTTCGGAGGATTCTTTGTTAGAAATCAGCCACATGTAGCAATAAGAAGCGGTGCTTATTTGTTTACACAAACTGACTTGAGATATTTGCCAAGATTCTTAAACAAAACATTTGGATGGGACTTACCGGAAAATGAAAAAGATTGGTTTTTGGATTTTTCACCAGCTTATGAACTTTATGAGAGGGTTGGTTATGTTGTTTTGTTAACTACTCTTGGTTGTCCGTACAAATGTACGTATTGTGTTGCACATAGGAATTGGGAAAGGATGAAATTTAAAGATCCGATCAAGATCATTGAAGAAATAGAAAAATACTCTGATCTTTTAAAAGTTAATGACGTAGTTTTTTTTGACGATGCCATACTTATTAATTGGAAAAAACATTTAAAAATTATCTTGCTTGAGATAATAAGAAGAGGGCTAAATAAAAGACTAAGATTTCACCTTCCTAATGGTATTCATGCTCGGCTTTTGAATCAAGAGATATCCGATTTGTTGTTTGAATCTAATTTCAAAACCATTAAACTTGGGTATGAAACATCTGGCAAATTGCAAGAACAAACTGGTGGAAAAGTATATGATGAGGATGTTATAAGAGCAGCTGAGATATTACATAAATCAGGTTTCACTCATGAAGAAGTGAGCGCTTATATAATGATAAACTTACCGGAACAAACTGAAGAGGATATAAGAAATGCAGTTGATGTATGTGCTTCTGTTGGAATAGATTATTCATTAAATGAATTCACACCAATAGTTGGTACGGATATATGGATAGATCTCGTAAACAAAGGAAGACTCAAAGGAACAGAAGATCCACTATTACTTAACAACACTGTTCTACCATATTGGTGGGGTAATATGTCTTATGAGCAAATACAAAAACTAAAAGAATATGCTAAAATAAAAAAATTGGAGATGAAAACTTGTGTAAAACTCTAGTATTTTCGCTGACGATGAGCCACAGAAACAGAATATGTATGACTTCAAGTTTCTAAGGTTTAGCTCAGGGGGGAAGTGTTTGAACAGCATTTTAATATCGTTGATTAGAAAAGTCATATTTGGCTTCATTGCATACTTTTTGATAAGTTGGCCACGAGAAGTATTTAGAAACACTTTATACAAACTCTTCACCATGAGTAATTCTGATGAAATTAAGCTTTCAAAGAAACAAAGCAAACTAAAAGATTTAGTAAACTTCTTAGATCCTATAGGACTTTTCACTTTTATTTTTTTTGATTTCGGCTGGACTCATAGTCCAGCAATAGATTATTCAAAGTCAAGAGGTAAAAAATTGTTTGTCTATTCTTTATCCGGAATCTTGTCAAGCTTCATACTTTTCTTTTTATATGGATTATTGTGTAAAATTTTTTATTCAAATATACTATTTAATGTCCTTTATACAGCTTCAAAATGGAGTCTAACACTTGGGATCGTTTCAATTTTTCCGATCCCGCCCCTGGATGGATCAAGGATGATACTATCTTTTCTGCCAAGTAAATATTACGAATGGTATCTGAAGTTTAATTTTTATGGGATCATATTTATGTTAGGACTACTGATCCTTTGGATTTTGCCCATGATAATGCAACCTTTGATTAATTTTATCTCAAATGTAACAAACTTTATCATATTTTGAAACTGGTAAAACGCAAGGGGGCGTGTTATAATGAATGATAAAGTGCAAGAGTTAGAAAGATTGGTGGAAGGAATAATAACAAGTTATACGGAGTTAAAAAAGGAAAACGAAAAACTTTGGAATGAACTAAATCAGGCAATTGAAAAAATCGGAATTTTAGAAAGGGAAAAGCAACATTTGGAAAACATATTAAGAAACAATGAAGAGATAATAAATAAGCTTGTCATCAGGGTGAGAGACCTGATGAAGATATTGGATGTGAGCGAGCATGAAGAGAGTTAAGATAACTCTTTTTGGTAAGGATTATGAATTTTCAACAGATAGCTCGGATGAATTAATAGATTACGTCGCTAAAAGAATAAAAGAACTACAAGCTAACTACAAAAAGCTTTATGAAGAAGTTCCATTCGATGAACTATTAGTATTAATTTTGTGTGATTTATTAGAAAACGAATACAATTCACGTAAAAAAATTGAAAACTTGGTGAATAAGTTAAAGGAGAGAGTTTCCACATTAAGATAGGTACGTAAACAATTGGAGGGTGAAACCTTAGAATATGGTCATTGGCTTATTTGACTCAGGAATTGGAGGGTTATCAGTTTTAAAAAAACTAATAGAAACGCTTCCAGCACGTTATGTCTACGTTGCAGATACTATGCGCGCGCCATATGGTACTAAGTCTCGCGAAACCATAGAGACTTTCAGTAGAGAAATCATAGGGTTTCTTATGGAAAGAAGAGTTGAGCGAATCTTCGCTGCCTGTAATACTTCAGATTCTACTCTTGCAAGGTACCGAAGTTATTTCAAAATACCATATCACAGCATAATACAAGCAGGTGTAAACGCATCAAAGTATGAACGTGTTGCCGTTATAGGCACTCATACAACGGTACAAAGTGGAATATACAAACACGCATTGGAAGATAAAGGCAAGAAAGTATCACAAAGACCTGCTCAACTTTTTGTCTCGCTAGTTGAAGAGGGAATTTTTTATGGAAATATGGTCGAAGCTGTCGTTAAATTTTATCTTGAACCGTTTAGAAGGTTTAAGCCCCAGGAGTTAATACTTGGCTGCACTCATTTTCCTTTTTTAAGAGATATAATTGCGAGAGTTATGGAGAACGTGAGAATAATAGATCCTGCGGATGAACTTGTTCGCGAAGTATCGCATTTAGTAGTTAATGGGAGACCCTTTGTAGAATTTTACGTAACAGGTAATCCTGACGAGTTTGAGAAAAAATTGAAGAAAATAGGATTCAAACACCCGTATCAAATCAAACATCTTGAAATTACCGAGCTTGAACAGAAGGTGATATATTTTGAAAGAGCTTGTGATATTGACAGGGCATTCGGGAGCGGGCAAATCGACAGCAGCAGGTCTTCTTGAAGACCTGGGATTTTTTTGTATAGATAATTTACCTCCCGAAGTAGTTTACCAAGTAGCAAGTATACTGTCAAACACTGTAGATAAACTTGCACTTGTGCTTGATGTTAGAAGTTTTCTGTTTGGCGACATAATTAAAGCAATAAACGATGTGAAAGATAGATATCCTTTCACAAAGGTTGTTTTTCTCACCGCGGCGAAGGATACCATTATACAAAGATTTGCGCATACCCGTCGTTCCCACCCTCTCTCAAAACAAACAACTTCTATCGGTGAGGCAATTGATAAGGAAATGAATATGATGAGGGATGTGATGGAAATAGCCGATCTGGTTATTGACACAACAATGTTGAATCCTCATCAACTAAGAGAAAAACTAACAGATATTCTCGAAGAAAAATCTGAAAAAAATTTTGTTGTTCATATAATAAGCTTTGGCTTCAAATACGGAATCCCGTTGGATGCCGATTTTGTGTTCGATGTAAGATTTTTCCCTAATCCTTTTTATATAACCTCCCTTCGAACCAAGACAGGTAAAGATGAAGAAGTAAAAGAATTTTTGAAAAACATAGATGGTGTAACCGATTACACGCAGAAAATAATTGATCTACTCAAAATAGCTATGGCAAGGTATGAAATAGAAGGACGGAAGGAATTAACAACTGCCATAGGCTGCACTGGAGGTCGTCACAGATCTGTTTATTTTGCCGAAGAATTAGCAAGCTTTTTCAAAAACCAAGGCTACAAAGTTACTTTAAGTCACAGGGATGTTGAACTTGGATGAAGGTAGTTGTCGTTGGTGGAGGAACAGGCCTTTCAACGCTTTTAAAAGGACTAAAACACTATCCATGTGATATAACTGCTGTTGTTACCATCACCGATGAAGGTGGTAGTTCTGGTATTTTACGCGAAGAACTGAACGTTCCACCACCTGGTGATATAAGGAACAATTTAGTTGCAATGGCAAATGATGAAAATATACTCGGTGAATTATTCAATTATAGGTTTAAAAATGGTTCGTTGAACGGTCACACGGTCGGTAATATAATATTGGCGGCATTGACTAAAATAACTGGAAGTTTTACAGAAGCGATATCAAAAGTGGCAGATATACTGGCAATAAAAGGACGAGTGTTACCTGTCTCAACGGAGATGGCACGACTTGTTGCAGTATTCGACGATGGTAAAGAAGTTTTTGGTGAAACAAAAATTGTAGAATACGGTAAGGTTCATAAAAGAAGGATTAAGAAACTAAGCTTAGATAAGATTATTAATCTGAATCCAGCTGTTTACGGAGCTTTATTAGACTGTGATATTATTATATTAGGGCCTGGCAGTTTGTACACCAGTGTTATTGCAAATCTCATAGTTCCAGATTTCAGTGATGCTGTTAAACAATCAAGAGCCGTAAAGATCTACATATCGAATATCATGACCCAACCAGGTGAAACAAACGATTATAAACTAAGCGATCACGTAGCTGAAATTGAAAAATATCTTGGCACAAAGATCGATTTTGTAATTCATTCGCTTCCTCCACACAATCAAGATGTTCTTGAAAGGTATGAAACTAAGGATTCAATACCTGTCGAAATCGATCTTCAAGATGAAAGGTTAATAGTCGGGCGTTTCTCGAAAGTTGTATTTGAAGAAGAAGAAGCACGCATCAGACATGACCATTTTATTATCGCAAAAGTGGTGTATGATCTGATAGCTGAAAAGGTAGGTTTGTGAAATTAAAATTTATTGAGGTGAAGTTGTGAGATATACTTTTTCCGAAGAAGTAAAAGGTGAATTATGTCAAGTTGAAGTATTGAGTTCGGATGAAGCACGTGCCGAGCTTGCGGGTTATTTAAAAGGAAAGGGAATCATCGTCAAAAGTGCAGTAGATGTTTATATTTCCTTAGAAGTTGGTTTTATTCCAGCAGCACGAAGAATAATGAATCTAATGCACTTACTTGGTGTTGATAAGAAACGACTTACGTTACTAAAAAATCGATTGCAAAAGAAGAGAGTACAGATATTTATACCCTTGGACATACTCGAAAAGATAGATGTTTCCATACTTGAAATCCCCAGTATAATAAATGATGATATAGGATTTTTTGGTGCTTTTGTTCGTGGACTCTTTGTGTCAGTAGGTTCAATAACAGATCCGTCAAAACATTATCATTTAGAATTTGTTTCCTATAACCAAGCTTTATTGGAATACGTTGACTCGCTATTGACCGAAGCTCTTGGAATCTCCGGAAAAATTTCAAAGATGAATTACAATTACAGATATTATATAAAAAGAGGGCGGGATATTCAGGAAATACTCGAACTTATGGGTGCTGGACGTGCCGCCCTACACTTTGAAAAAATACTTACATCGAGGGAAATAAAGGGCGATATAAATCGCTCTCTAAATTTTTTAACTGCAAACGCTAAAAGAACTGGTGAAAGTAACGCTAAGCAAATAGAATGTATTAATTTAATCAAAGATAAGCTGGGACTCGACAATCTTCCAGAAGAACTCAAACAAATTGCTCAGTTAAGATTGGAGAACGAAGAACTCTCTTTATCAGAAATTGGCGAATTGTTTAATCCACCACTTACAAAGAGTATGGTTTACAACAGAATAAAAAAACTTATGAATATTGCCGAAGAATTAAGGAATTTGGAACAGGTGCAGTTAGAAGAAATACAACAAGACTGTAAAAACGAAGAAAACACTTTTGTTATAGATAAAGATTTAGAGAGTAGGTGATTGTAGTGAAATGCCCGTTTTGTGGATACGAAGATACACGAGTGCTTGATTCAAGAGAACTGAGTGAAGGACGTGCCATCAGGAGAAGGAGAGAATGTCCTCAGTGTCATGCAAGATTTACAACATATGAAAGATACGAAACAGGCCCAATAACAGTTGTAAAAAAAGATGGCAGGAGGGAAAAGTTTGACAGAAAGAAGATCCTTAACGGTTTGCTCAAAGCCTTTGAAAAACGACCAGTCACTACCGATGATATAGAAAGAATTGTTGATAATATTGTATCAAAGCTTCAAAAAAGTGGTACACTCGAGGTATCAACAGAGCTTATAGGAAAACTCGTAATGGAGGAGCTAAAGAAGGTCGATCAAGTTGCGTACGTAAGGTTCGCCTCAGTTTATAAGGACTTTAGAGAGATTGATCAATTTATAGAAGTTATTAGAGAATTAAGAAATGAAGGACAGATATAGTTTTAGAAAGTTTTGTAAAACAACGTTCAGGAGGGATCGCATATGGAAAAGGTAAAGCTAACAAAAGAGGGTTATGAAAAGCTTAAGATGGAGCTTGACGAATTAAAACGCCAGCTCATGTTCGAAATTCCTGAAAGGATAAAAGCTGCACGCGAACTTGGTGATCTTTCAGAAAATTCAGAATACCAAGAGGCAAAGAATGAACAGGGAAGAATTGCTTCAAGAATAAATGAGCTTGAACAAATGTTGATGAATGCAGAGATAATATCAGAAAATTTTGATTCATCAACTGTTAATTTGGGTGACTGGGTTTTGTTGAAAAACATTGATACGGGCGAAGAATTAAAGGTCCAACTCGTCAATCCTCAAGAGGCAGACATATTTGCTAACAAAATAAGTGTTGACTCACCACTCGGAAGGGGGATAAATGGAGCGAAGAAAGGACAAACTGTTAAGATAAAAGCTCCCAAAGGGATAGTTAAATATCAGGTTATAGAGATAAGCGCGAGATAATTCTTATAGAAACCAACTTAGGAGGGATTTGTTTTGCTTAGAGAATTTAGAGAATCAAGATTGAAAGAGATTGAGAAAATACGTCAACTTGGAGTAAATCCTTATCCTTATTCTTACAATAAGACTCACACAACCGAAGACATAAAAAAACATTTCGAATACTTGACAAACGGGGAAGTCACGGAGCATAAAGTCTCGACAGCTGGAAGAGTAATGTCAATCAGAGAACATGGTAAAAGCGCATTTTTTCATATAAAGGACACCTTTGGTAGGATACAAGCGTACGTGAAAAAAGATAAGACAGAAAACTTTGAATTTTTCAAACAGCACATTACAGTTGGTGATATTGTAGGTGTAGAAGGTATAGTTTTCAAAAGTAACACAGGTGAGATAACAATTCTTGTAGAAAAGTTTCAGCTTTTGAATAAACCACTAAGACCTATGCCAGAGAAATGGCATGGAATTAAAGACAAAGAAATACTTTACAGACAACGATACGTTGATATGATAGCAAACGATGAAACGATCAAAAGATTTAGAATAAGATCTGACGTAATAAAGATGATAAGAGAATTTCTTAATTCCAAAGGATTTTACGAAGTTGAAACACCTGTATTGCAATATTTAATTGGTGGAGCCTCCGCAAGACCTTTTGTAACCCATTTAAACGTACTCGATATAGATATGTATTTGAGAATAGCAACAGAGCTTCATCTTAAGAGATTTATTGTCGGTGGTTTTGATAAGGTATACGAAATAGGAAAAATCTTTAGAAATGAAGGAATTTCTTACAAGCATCATCCTGAATTTACATCGATAGAACTTTACCAAGCTTATGCTGACTACGAAGATATGATGAATTTAACTGAAGAACTTATAACATACTTAGTTGAAAAACTTTTTGGAACAACAAAGATAGTTTACCAAGGTCAAGAGATTGATTTTAAACGACCTTGGAAAAGAATAAAAATGAGAGATTTCATAAAAGAGAATCTTGGTGTAGACATTCTCGAAGATAGCGATGAGACATTGGTAAAAGTTTTGAGAAAACATAACATCGAAATTGACATAAATGACAGAGGACACATGATAGAAAAACTTTGGGATCTTGTCGAAGATAAAGTTATCCAACCAACATTTTTAATTGATCACCCTGTTGAAATATCACCTTTAGCAAAAAAACATAGAAAAGATCCAAGACTTACAGAAAGATTTGAATTGATTATCTACGGAAGAGAGATGGCAAATGCTTTTAGTGAGCTGAACGACCCAATTGATCAGCTTGAGAGGTTTATGAACCAGCTCAGGTTAAGAGACCTTGGTGATGAAGAAGCACAGATGCTTGATAGAGATTTCATAAGGGCACTGGAATACGGAATGCCTCCCACAGGAGGGCTTGGCATAGGTATTGACAGACTTGTGATGTTACTCACCGACAGTGCGAACATTAGAGATGTTATAGCATTCCCTCTTGTAAGACCAGAAGGAGACATTGATATCGAGGAAATTGAAATTCAAGATGATAAAAAAATTGAAAACTTAGAATTAGAAAGGGGAGATCGTACATGAGTAAAGAAAGTAAAGATATCAAAATAAGAAGGACCATAAGTAAGTGGCAACAAGTCTTCATATGGATTATTGCTGTTGCATTTGTTGCAGGTATTGCTCTCTGGGCATTTGCAGTCAACTATACTCCAGGTGCAAAGAAAATCAAAAGGACGATAGAGGAAACAGCTGGATATTTAACGATCAACAACGAGCCTATGAAAGACGAAAACTATTGGTTATTCTCAGAAGAGATTGAGGAAAAGTACGGTGAATTGCTTGCAATGTATGGAAATCCACAACTTGATCCATATATCGAAACACCGTACATTAAAACCCTTATAGCTGTTGATTTCTTAAACAACAAAACAATGCTTTATTATGCAAAAATCAACAACATAAAATCAGATAAGAAGAAGCTCGACGAAGCTGTCAAAAGTGAAATGAATGAAGTAAAAAAGGACAACAACAAATCTAAACAAATAAAAACACAATATGGAAGTTTAACAAATTATGAAAAGGAATTCAGAAAACAAAAAGAACAAGAATTGCTGTTAGCAGCTGTTAGAGAAAAACTCGGTGGAGTTAGCGAAAATGAAGTCAAAAGCTATTACAACAAGAATAAAAACGATATAATAAACAAGTATACTAAAGCAGAAGTAGATTATGCCACCTTCAAAACAAAAGAAGAAATGAACAAATTTATTAAACTTGCTACTGAAAAAGGTATTACGCAAGCAGCCTCGGAATTGTCAGTGAATCTTACCCCACACACATTGACAAAAGGAACATTCCCAGAGGAAATTGAAAAAATGATCTTTGATGCCACTTCGACTATAGTCTCAATCCCGTACAACGAAAATTATTTTGTTTTCAACATAAAAAACGTTCAAAAAGTCGATAAATACGAATCTTTTGCAAAAAGCAGTGCTTATAAAGAAATACGAGACGAATTGTTAAACAAAAAATTCGCTGAGAACTTCAAAAAGTGGAAGGATGAGCAAAAGATTTCGTTCGAACTGAGAGATGCCGTCTACAAAGCTTGGTATACTGCACTTACTACTGAAAACAAAGATTTAATGAATGCATACAAAAAAATGTACGAGATGCTCTTTACTGATAAAGGTGAAGTTAGAACAGATATACCAGCTGAGCAAAAAACCGCATTTTTAGTGATTGCTGATAGAATAGCCGAAAGTACGGATACAGCTCTTGAAAAAATTAAGTCGGACGTGAAAGAATTTGAGAAAAAACTAGTAAATTCCGTTTACGAAACATCGAAGGGGAGTTCGAGAGAAATACTCAGAAGAATGAAAAATTATTATCCGGAGAAGAAAGACATAGCGTTTCAGTATTATTCAAAGTTGTACGATGAGGTAAAACCATATCTCTCTGTTGGCGGAGCGTACTATGTAATGAATCAGATCTTTGAAATCTATCAAGGCTTTGCAGAACTTGCTGAATCAACAAAAACTGATATAAAGATTAGAGCAGACTCTTACTACAAACTTTACGATATGAACAAGGCTTTGGACGATCCAAAAACGGCGAAAAGTTATCTTCAAAAACTAAAAGAATTGAAACCCGATTATAGTTTAGACTTTACCAAAGCAGAAAAAGAACTTGATGAAATGATAAAGAACAAAGAAGCGGCTGCAAAAGAAACTAAAAGTTCAACATCAACTTCTGTCGATGTAACTGAATCAACAAGCACCCAAACAAATTCTAAATCAACCACTACTAAAAACAACAAAAAGTAAACATTACGCCCCCGCGTTATAGCGGGGGATAATTTCATTCATAAAAAGTTGGAGGTGTTTTTTATGGTAAAGATATCGCGGCTATTATCCTTTGCCGTTCTCATGAGCTTAATTGCAGTAACAAGCCTTTTTGGAGAGTCAAAAACTGTTGCCTTTTTGGAAAAAAGTGGGAAATCCATCGAAGGTACCCAAGTTTACGAGGAAGAGGTAATGGAAGTATACGAACATTATTTGTCTTATTACGGAAGCTTTGATGAACTATTCGAAGAACCTTACGTCAAAGCCTACATACTAAACGATTTTTTGAGAGAGCGAGTTATAGGATATTTAGCTAGTGTTGAGAAGCTTGCCTCGGATGAATTTGTTAAGAAATACTCTTTTGTTACAGAAGATGATTTGAAAAAATATTATACTGATAACAGGGAACAACTAATGGAAGAAGAGTACGTGGATATTGATTATGCTATCTTTGAAACACAAGAAGAAGCACAAAAATTCTACGAAAAAGCTTTAAAAGAAGGATTCCAAAAAGCAATTGAGTCAACTGAAGATGTTCAAAGTGATTCATACGACGGATTGAAAAAATCAGAGACAAACGAATTATTTTTGGATGTGTTATTTGGAAAATATGAGAACAACATAAGGATACAATACACAGAAAGAGGTAACTATGTTTTCTTTGTGAGAAATCATAACGATTTATCGACTTTCGAAAAGTTCAAATCGTGGCCAAACTACTCAGAAGTTGCAGATAAAATTGGGAAAGAGAAACTCAAGTCTTACATAGATGCCAAAATCAAATCTGAAAACATCAAAGTTAACACTTCTGATGCCTACTTGATTTGGTTAGATTTCGTTAATGGAAAAGATCCAAAAAAGATTTTTAATGAATATTCTCCAAAAGTTTTTAGCGCGAATAAAGCAGTTATAACAAACAACAGTTGGCTTATCGCGGGTATAGTAACTGCTATAGAAGATTCAAAAAGCAATGAAGAGTTTAGGGCAGAGTATCAGTCTGCCGTCTCAAAGTTGTACAATATGGGTTATAAGACTTTCTCGGTACTTTCTCGTATGAGACAGTTTGATAATTCAGAAAGAGTAAAATTAGAATATAATGTTGAACTTTCTAAGATACTTCTCGAATACATCGAACAGGAAGAAATTATGAACGTGCTTCAATACATATACAACAACCTTAGTGAACTTGAGGAACTTTCAAACTCCTCTAATAAGGATATAAGACTGAAAGCTATGGAATATCTATATTACATGTATAAAGCTCTTGAAGACGACCATGCTGAAGAGTACTATAATAATATAATAAAGGAACAGCCGAATTACAAATTCGAAAGACATTAACACCATCACGGAGGTGAATTTATGCACTGGGTAGTTACTGGTGCAAATAGAGGTATTGGTTTAGCAATCGTGAAGGAACTGATTAAAGAGAATGAAGAGGTAACAGTGGGTATAAGAAGTTCAATGCCATTGCAACATCCTAAGTTGAGAGTTCTAAAGCTTGATACCTCTAATCCTGTGTCTATAGAAGAGTTCGTGCGAAATATCGATAAACCAGTCGATATTTTAATAAATAACGCTGGAATACTTATTGAAGAGCGTTTTCCAGATGTTACAGAAGAAGGACTTTTGCTATCTTTCAAAGTTAATACCTTAGGACCGTATATCATTGTGCAAGAACTTTATAAGGCTGGTAAAATCAAACAAGGAACAAAGATAATAAACGTATCAAGTATTCTCGGTAGTATCGCAAACACTGGAGGAACAACATCGATTCCATATTCAATATCAAAGGCGGCGTTAAATATGGTTACCAAGTTACTTGCCCATAGGTTGAAAGACATGTATGTTATATCTATCCATCCAGGATGGGTTAAGACAGACATGGGAGGTATGAATGCTCCAATATTGCCAGAAGAATCGGCGGAAGGTATAATTAAAATTGCAAAGACAGTAAACAAAACAGGTATATTTCTTGATTATACTGGCAAGATTATCGAATGGTAATAAATAAATAGACAAAAAAACGATGAGTGTGGGGGAATTAGAATGAACATTAAAAGGGCACTCATAAGCGTATCTGATAAGACTGGTATCGTTGAATTTGCAAAAGAGTTGGTTAACAGGGGTATAGAAATAATAACTACAGGTGGAACAGCCAAGCTTTTGGCAGAAAACAGTATCCCAGTTAAACAAGTTTCAGAAGTGACAAACTTTCCAGAAATACTTGGCGGTAGAGTGAAAACCCTACATCCAAAAATATTTGGTGGAATACTTGCTGACTTAGGTGATAAAACACATATCAAAGAACTTGAGACAAATCAAATTGACCCCATCGACATGGTAGTGGTTAATCTCTATCCATTTGATGAAGTACAGAAGAAAACGAGAGATGAAGATATACTTATAGAAAACATCGACATAGGTGGTGTCGCATTGTTAAGAGCTGCTGCTAAAAATCATAGAAATGTTGTTGTCATCTGTGATCCAGCCGATTACAATAAAGTTATAAAATCACTTGATTTGTGTGGTGATGTTCAACTACATGATAGACGAATGTTTGCACTCAAGGCATTTTACCATACCATGAAATACGACGCAACAATTCATAGGGTTTTGTCTGAACTTTTTGCTTCCGAAAAATTTGACCATATGACGTTTGAAAGATTCATAAGTCCACAGTTTGACTACGAAGTTTTAGACAAAGTGGGTGAAAGATTCGTAAAACTTTCTAAATACGCTCACAATTCCCTTGCAATAATAATTGGTGCCATAATTAACTACCTAAATCCAAACATAATTGTCGGATTATCGGGTAATCTTCCCACAAGCTTGGTAGATTTGAAAAAGTCTGGAAATAGAATATGTGAATTATCTGGGGAAATAGTTGCTCTTAGAAAACTTACAAACGACCTTGCAAGAAAACTAAAAGAAAGCACCTTTTCAACAGTGGCTTACAATGAGATAGAAGATGAAGAATTGATAAAAGAAATATTAAAAAATAAAGAACTTGTACGGTACAATTATTTAGAACCAAAAGAAAAGATAGCTTTGGCATTCTTTATCGAGAACATTATGTTAAGAAAACAAATAGACCTTTTAGAATTTCAAGAAGACGAAAAATTAATATTCTTCTTATTACAAATAATGCCCAAATATTCCGTAATTGCGATAACTGAAGACGGGTATTTTGTAATCAATGTTGATTTAAGAAAACCTATTGATGCTTTAGAAAAGACTTTAAACGAAAGTATAGCTAAACCTCTCGTAATTGGAACTAATGCAAAAGTAGACAGTTTGTTCAAAAAACTATGCGATGAAAAGGAAGTAGAAAAGATTATAGAATTTTCTACTTAAGCTAAAGCAAGTATAAGAGAGGCAACCTTGGATATGTCAAAGCTGTACAAGAATTCATATCATTATTACAACGACATAGCACACGATTATGACAGTATGTACAACGATGAATATTGGAAGTGTTCACAAGAGCATATTAAGACAATTATGGAAAAATACGTAAGCAACTTTGTGAATTTGAAAGTACTCGACATTGGGTCTGGTACAGGAAACTGGGCTAGATGGGTTGTAGAAAGAGGTGCACATGTAACTTTAGTTGAACCGGCACAAAACATGATGAAGATAGCAGAAGAAAAACTCAAAAGTGTTTCGCATAATTGTTTGTTCATAAACGATACTATAGAAAACGTCATCGAGATTGGAAAATATGATGTAATTCTTTTACTTGGCGATGTGCTTAGTTACGTAAAAGATTACGATATCGTCATGAGAAAGATATTACATTTTTCAAAATATGGTACATTAGTGTTTGGTACGGTGGACAATTACTATAGTTACCTAAAAGACGTCGTTACTTACGGTGAATGGAAGGATTTTATTTATTTAAAAAGTAATCAAAAATTACCAATAGGCTCCAAATACGGTTACTTCATATCAAGAGCATTCGATGAGGAAGATATAAGACAACTAGCTGAAAGATACAAAATGGAAGTTTTAGAACTTACTGGACTGGCAATTTTCAAAAATTCTCACCTAAATGAAAGATATGGAAAATACTTTCTCAAAGAAGCCGAACATTTACTTTTCACACTTAGAGTGAGAGTGGGGGAGTCTCTTTGAACAACAGTTTGTTAAATATCCTAATTGTACTTGTGTTGATAAAAAACCTTTGGACTATAGTACTGTCCATAGCTAACCTTGTTTATTCAACAAATCGCAAAGTAAAAATTCCTGAAGTTTTTTCAGATGTTATTGATCTGGAAATTTTTGAAAAAAATAAAAATTACACGAAAGATAAGATGCTAATGTCGATTTTATCGACAGCTGTAAATTTACTCGTACTACTATGGTTAATTTTAAAAGGCGTACCAGAACTTGAGAATATAGCAAAAAACATTTCAGAAAACATTTTTATCCAAAGCTTGCTCTTCTTTGGAGTGCTCGGTATTATCCAGTTTATCATAGACATGCCATTTGATATTTATTCAACATTCGTTTTAGAACAAAAATACGGCTTTAATACAACCACACCAAAAACATTCCTCATAGACATACTAAAATCTCTAGTTCTTACTGTAACATTTGGTACACCTATTATTTTAATTTTAATGTGGTTTTTGATAAAATTTGAAACATGGTGGTGGCAAGCATCTATATTTGGAATAGCAGTTACCTTTTTTTATTCATACATATCACCAGTTCTTATTGCGCCACTATTTAACAAGTTCAAGGAACTTGAAGATATTGAATTAAAAGACAAAATAAGAACTTTGTTGGAAAAAGCCAAAGTCAAAATACCTAAAATATACGTAGTGGATGCTTCAAAACGAACAAAAAAGCAAAATGCTTATGTAACAGGTTTTGGTACATCAAGAAGGCTCGTGCTTTTTGACAACTTGCTATCATATCCTAAGGAAGAGATTTTATCTGTGATTGCTCATGAATTGGGCCATCACGAGAAAAGACATATTCCAAAACTAATGTTTGTCTTTGCGTTGTATGAATTCTTCGTACTTTTCTTGATGAACCAGCTATACAAAATATTTTCTTCCACAAAACCTGGAATATCACAACCTTATGCGGTATTCTTCTACTGCTCGTTATTTGTTGTTTCTATAATTTTCTTTTTAACACCGCTTATGAACTACATGAATAGAAAATTAGAATACGAAGCAGATAAATACTCTGCTGAACTTATTGGAAGTTCAAAACCATTGATGAACGCTCTTAAAAGACTCATTAAAGAAAACCTTACAAGCCTTAGTCCGTTACCTTTATACAAAACTTGGTATTACAGTCATCCAGCACCTGAAGAAAGAATAAACAAATTATCGAAACTCGAAAAATAAAACAAACCTCGGAAAGTCCGAGGTTTGTTTTATTTAATTATTTCTTCCCACGCTTTGTTATACAAATCAATTTTTTCGCCTAAATAATCAATAATTTCGCAATTCTTGAGATCAGAAATCTGGTAGGATAACGTAGATTTTACGTACTTCGATGCCCCTATTACAGGTGAAGGTATCATTAGAAAATCGGAAATTTTTCCAGCTACCTCTGGTCTAAGGATGAAATCTATAAACTTATAAGCAAGTTCTTTGTTCTTTGAATCTTTCAATATCACCATACTATCTATCCAAAGAGTACTACCTTCTTTTGGTATAAAGAATTCAAAATTCTCTCTTTCTTCCTCAGGAATCAACTGAAAGACATTTTCTGGATAACCGTGAACCACGGCAAATTCACCATTTACAATACCTTGAGCATAAGTAGTTGCGTCAAATTTCAAGATATTCTTTTTCCAATTCAGAATAATTTGCTTTGCTTTTTCTATCTGCTCAGGATCAGTCGAATTAACTGAATAACCAAGGTATTTAAGAGCAGCACCAAAGACCTCTCTCATATCGTCCAACAACGTCATCTTATCTTTCAAGTCTGTTCTCTCATAAATACTCCAGGATTTTTCGTAATTCTTGACAAGCTTTTTATTAACTATAATCCCTGTCGTTCCCATCATATATGGTACAGAATACTTGTGCTCTGGGTCAAAAGTTGTCTTTTCCAAAACCATAGGATCTATGTTTTTGAAATTTGGTATTTTACTCAAGTCCAATTTCTCAAGTATACCGTCATTAATCATCATTTTAACGTGATCACCTGAAGGAAAAACTATGTCGTATCCAGAACCACCTTGTTTTATTTTTGAGTACATCTCTTCGTTAGAAGAGTAAGTGTCGTAAATAACTTTGCAATTATATTCCCTTTCAAATTCTTTAATAACTTCTTGCGGGATGTAATCTGCCCAATTGTAAATATGAAGTGTGTTTTGTTTGGCACAATCAAACAAGAAAAAAAGCAGAAAAATAACACTAAACAGACCACCCACATATATAAATTTCTTCTGAGTTTTCACGTATATTCCTCCTTTCCTATATTATCAAGGTATCATATTCCCAGCCGATATGTACAGTCCATACCACTCTTCTTTTGTTAAGTATACATTTGAAGCTTCCGAGATTTTTGTAAGTCTTTCTGAATCGGTTGTACCTACAATGACTTGAATATTCGCAGGGTGTCTGATTATCCAGGCTGTGGCTATAGCCTCTTTCGAAACTCCATATTTTTCAGATATTTCTTTCATTCTTTCGTTGAGTCGTTGAAAATTTGGATTATCTATAAATGTACCCTTTATATTTCCAGATTCATCCCCATATTGAAATGGCGACCAAGCTTGAATTGTTATATCATTCATTCTACAGTATTCTAACACGCTACCATCTCTATTTATCGACTGGGGAAACTTTGTATTTGTAAACAATCCAAAATCAATCATCCCAGAGTTAGTTAAACTCAATTGTAATTGATTAGCCAGTATCTTGTAACTAACACCACTTTTCAATAATTCTATCTGCATAGGATTAAAATTGCTTACACCAAAATATTTTACCATCCCTTTCGAATGAAGATAAGAAAAAGCCTCTCCAATCTCTTCAGGTTCCATAAGTGTATCTGGCCGATGCAGAAGCAGAATGTCTATGTAATCTGTTTCTAACCTTTTAAGACTATTTTCGACAGACTGTATAATGTGTTCTTTTGAAAGATCGTAAAATGCATTCCTTATACCACACTTTGTTTGAATAATTACCTTTTCCCGGGGAATGTCCAGTTGCTTGAGTGCCTGAGCAAATATCTTTTCTGACAGTCCTTCACCGTATATGTCAGCATGGTCATAGAAATTTATTCCAAGATCATAGGCTGTTTCCACAAGCTTTACAACATCTTTCAAGGTTTTATTCCATATTCTCATACACCCTAACCCTATCACAGGTACGTCAATTACACCACCGAGTTTTATGTATCTCATTTTGCCACCCCCTTAATATAAATTATATCATGAACAAAGTGAAAGACAGTTCATAATTTAATAAATCCTATGATCACGCCAATCCTAAATTTATTGCACTTTGCGTTAAAAAACTTTGAATTACGCAATCTAAATTCAGAAGCATGAACTTGGCTCTGGTGATATAATATCTTAAGCAATAAGACAGGAGGTGAAAGATTTGTGGACTACCAAACACTTATAAACAGAATCAAAAGAAGTGATAAACAAAAGCTGGCAGTTATATGCTATGCAAAATATAAAACAAATTTTTTATTTATGAAAAGAAAAAACGAACCATTTGCTGGGTTTCTTGTACCACCAGGTGGAAAAGTGGAAAGTCATGAAAGTGTACAAGATGCAATACAAAGAGAGTTCATTGAAGAGACAGGGCTTAAACCGAAAAATTTGCAATTAAGAATGATCACCTCTGAAATAGGACCTGATAAGTATAACTGGATACTTTTTATATTCTCAGCAGAATTAGATTCAATGAATGTAATTAACTGTGAAGAAGGAGAATTAGTTTGGATCAATGAGAAAAACTTATTTTCAGAAAACCTTTCACCAATCGATAAACTTTTGATTCCTCATATTTTTACTGGAGGTCTAAAAATTGCTTATATAGACTATTCAAACAATAAGGAGGTTTCAAACCTTAAGATTTTTGAAATAGAGCAATTTTTAAACGATCAAGAAAAAACTCATTAACTATGTTGATTGTAGCAGGACATGAATCCAACCTAAAGTTTCTGCAAAAAGTTATTCAAAAAGTTCATTATCAGCGATATGTACTTTCTAAAGAGAACAAATCAGAAATAAAAAACAGAGTGTCTTTAAGACACTCTGTTTTTTAGATTAACCAATTCACTCTCTCGATCCCAGTTCTTTATCAAGCATATACAAACCTGTTGGTGAGTCTTGAAGCTTTCTAAGCTTTCTAACTATTAACTCTGTTTGAGCTTCTTCTTCTACTTGTTCTTTTATAAACCAATGTAAAAATTGCTCCGTTGCGTAATCATTTTCTTCCTTAGCACATTCGTATATTTTGTTGATACTTTCAGTCACAAACCTTTCGTGGGTATATGCTGCTTCAAAGGCTTTAAGAGGACTTTCCCAAGAAGGTTGTGGCTTTTCAAGTGTAGGGAATTCGACTCTTTCACCTCGTTCGTATATGAACTCATATATTTTCATAGCATGCCCCACTTCCTCTTTTGCTTGGACTTTCATCCATTTTGCAAATCCAGGCAGATCTATTGCGTCAAAATATGCCGCCATGGACAAATAAAGATAAGCCGAATATAACTCCTTTCCAACTTGTTCATTTAACATTTTATAAACTTTTTCACCTATCATATCAGACCCCTCCTAAATTATATTTACTTGAGCACTTTCTCTATATCATCATATGGAGGCTCTACAGCCGGGTTGTCCGTCACCCACTTGTAAATAACTATTCCGTCGCCGACTACGAAAACCGAACGTTTTGAAACTGTATAATTAGGTATGTTTATAAAATTCTCATGTACTCCTCCATATTGCCTGGAAACTAACCCACCAAAATCGGATAGCAATCTAAAATTCAGCTTGTTTCTTTCAGCAAATGCTTTGTTTGAAAATGGAGTATCAACGCTTATGCCCACAACCGTTGCATTTAAGTTGTTCAGCTTGTAAAGCATGTCCCTAAAGCTGCAAAGCTCCTTTTCACAAACACTTGTGAATGCACCAGGATAAAAGGCGAGTACCACCTTGCCTTTGAGTTCTGAAAGTTTAAATGGTTTTAACTCATGATCTACAAGCTCAAAATCTGGAGCCTTTTGTCCAACCTCTAACATTCTTTCACCCTCTTTCTTCACAAAATAAACTACTGACTAATCTTGAAACACGGATTGTGTTTTATATTATACCAAATCTAATTTTGTTTGTCAAATTAGTTCGAGACTGAAATCGATATATTTTACTTCCGACGTGATTTTTCCTAAGGATATTATGTCTATATACTCGCACAGATAGCTTTCTATTGTATCAGGGTCTATACCTCCAGAAACCTCCACCAATATGCTATGATTAAATTTTTTTATTTTTTCAGCAACTTTACATGCTAACTCTGGAGGAAAATTATCGAGCATTATAATATCAGCTTTGCATTCACACGCTTCTAAAGCCATTTGTTCATTTTCAACTTCCACTTCTATTTTCTTGCTGAAACTCAAATTTTCTTTTACTCGTCTTATCGCATTTGCTACTGAGCCATAAAGCTTTATGTGATTATCTTTTATCATAGCACAATCTGACAAATTTAACCTATGTGTATCCCCCCCACCATGGATAATAGCAATTTTTTGTAGTTCGCCTGAAAATGGTATGGTTTTCCGGGTTGCCGCAATTTTCACATGTGGAGCTTTTTGCTTAGCTTTTTCTACAAGTTTTCTGACTTTTGTCGCCACTGATGACATAAAAGATAGAACATTTAAGACTGTACGCTCACATATGAGTACGTTGTACGCATCACCAGAAATTTTTGCTATGACATTATTCGCTCCACTATAAATTATATCACCGTCTGTATAATAAAATTCGCTATCTATTGAGAATTTCTTTAACACCTTAACAACAATTTCAGAACCAGAAAGCACAGCGTAGTTGCTCTTTAGGATAATGTTACCCGACACCATCTTCCCTCTTAGAGGATAAGATGCAAAATCTATGAAATTTTCGTCTTCAATTACAAGCTCAGCAATCTTCTCCGCCAGTTTTTCAAACATTTAAATTCACAACCTTTTCTGTAAGTTCTATCATGCGATTTATTGCTTTTCTTACCCTCTCAACCAGTTTTTCGTCAACCAATACCTCTTCTTTTTCTTTAACCAATGCTGTGTAGGTATTTCTTAGATTATTCTTTTTCATGTTGTAACATACCATCGAACTTACTGGTATAAACGTTCTATCGGGATAGACCTTTCTAAGCTTTTCTATCATTCCTATTTCTGTAACAACAATGAATTCTTTCGCAGCAGATTTTAATGGATATTTCTCCATCTGAGAAGTACTTCCAACAAAATGTGCAATTTGCCTCACACATTCTGGCACTTCTGGATGTGCCATTATTTCAGCCTGAGGATATCTTTCAGCAAGTTTTTTTACTTGCTCTTTGCTCACATAGTTATGTACATAGCAGTATCCACTTTCGCCGGGAACTGATATAACTTTTTTACCTGTTTTTTCTGCTACAAATGAGGCCAAATTCTTATCAGGACCCATTAAAACTATATCGCTATCGATGTTTCTTACCACATCAACTGCATTAGCCGACGTGCAAACTACGTCTGCAACAGCTTTAACTTCCGTTTTACTGTTCACATAAGCAACAAAAGGTGCGTTATAAACTTTCTTCGCGTTTACTACATCTTCAACGTTAAGAGAATTTGCCATTGGGCAAGTTGAGTATCTTACCGGCACTATTATCTTTTTCTCAGGATTCAAGACTTTTATCAATTCTGCCATAAAATCTACTCCAAGGAACAATATTTTGGACGCATCTATCTGTGTCGCAATTCTTGCAAGTTGCAGCGAATCTCCAACATAATCAGCTATTTCTTGAAGTTCTCTGATCTGGTAATTATGAGCGACTATTACATATCCTTTTTCTCTTGCGAGTGATTTAATATCATTTGGTGTTATGGTGTACATTCTTCCTTCCCTCCACAGTTCATATTTTTAACTTCTCAAATCTTTTCTTCAGTTCTGCAGCAAGTGATAACGGAGCTAAGTAACTTGTCTTTGGGTTTGGAGAGGGTTTGTTTTTGTGTATAATCGTGTACTCACCTACACTTGATGAAATATTTATCTCGTGTATGTTTTGTTCTATCTTTGGGTCAGCAACAATCTCTACAAAAACCTTTTCAAAATCTCCAACGGCAAGCGATAGTGTAATTGAAACATTTGCATTTTGCGGGAACTGCTTAATAGCGTCTACAACTTTACCATAAAATATCGTTCTTTGTGTGGATAGTTCCTCTAACCCAAATGCCTTTGGTGGTTTTCTTGTTGTAATCTTAACACTATTTATGTAATTACGAATAGCATAGATAATATCCAGCCCACCAATAGCACCTGAAGGTATATAAACATTCGATTTTGATGTACTTAACTTTTCTGAGAATCTCTTAAAGAACTCTTCATCGGCAAATGCACCAGAGCTCATAACATATAAGTCTTTCCCTGACTCAAGTACTTCCAATCCAAATTCTCTAACAGCTTCAGTAGATGCACACTCAACTACAACGTCACAATCCGATGGGATATAAAAGCTCGATAAATACTTGCATTCAAGACCAGTCTCTACCTTATCGTAATACCAACAACTGTCTATACAGCTACCAAGCTCCTTAAGAACTATTCTTGCGATGTTTCCTCCACCAACGAAAAATACCTTCACATTTCCCACCACCTCATACATTACAATGTTCAACTTTATTATACTGTAAATGTAATATGATGTCAAATAACGATAAATTAAAACGCCCAAAGACAACAAGCTTTGGGCGTAAATCCGTTTTAAGATATTCAGATGTTAAATAACGTTTTTCATTATACTGACCAAAAACGCAACTGTATTTCTTAGAATGCTGTCTTTTATGTTTTCTATCTCCTCCGCAGTTGGAAAGTATCCTACGGCTCTTATGATATTCAAAGCTAAATCTTCGTAATTTTCCGACGCAACGTCAAAGAAATTATCCAATGGTTGTTCTGTTAAACTTAGCAACTTTCTTGCAAAATCAAAATGTAGTTCTTCAATTTCCGGGTAAATCTCTTCAATAAAATGATCTATGTTGTGCAATCCTGAAAGTATATATTGATATAACCTAAGTATTGCTGTCGTACAAGCTATTGGTAAACCTGTACCAAGTGTGGCTACAGTCAGAATAGTTGCGTTCTTTTCCATCACAATAGGTTGCGTACCTGCTATGTACATGCCAGCGAATATATACGGAAAATGTTCACTTTTTGGTTGATTATTGTCTTGAGGAGCTATAACCAGACCTGTTAACTCGGCAAATTTGTCAATTAAAATGTTTCCATCATCGTCGGTTGATTCTATTATTAAATTTAATTGATCTTGGAAAGGGAATTCAATCCTTTCAAGCACATTTTCTGATCTTTTCAATTCATTTTCATACTCACTTTCAAAATTTTTTTCACCAACAAAATACTGTATTCGCTCAAAATTTTCTGGAAATTGTTCTTGTATCTCCTCAAATGTCTTATAGGCTTCTTCGTACAACCCAAGCCTTCGCTGAAGGATGCCCAACTCGTTCAATACCTCAGGTGATCTATATTCTTTTGCAAGATCAAACAATACTTTGTAAGCCTCCAGGTGCTTTCCAAGCCTTGTAAGTGTGTAAGCCAAGTTATAGGAAATTTCTGCCTTTTTGCCAACATTTAATCCCAATTTGAAAATCTCTTCAGCCTTGTCAAATTGTTGTCGTAAATTGTACACAACACCTAATCGTAAGTAAGCTTCAGGAATAGGTGCGATTTCAAGTCCTTCTCTTGTACTGTAGCGGTGAAGGGTATCTTTGGATATTATAGATTTATATACTATTTCAGCATCATCAAGTTGGTTTAACTCCATATATATATCGCCAATTTTTAATAACGGAAGTAGAAAAGTTGGTTCCATCTGATAAGCCTTTTTATAAGCCTCTATAGCATCTTCATAATCCTTTTGTATAAAAAGTATATTTCCAAGCTCGTAATAAGCAAGCGAGAAATCTGGATTTAAACCTAACGATTGCTTAAGTTCAATCTCGGCTATCTCATAATTACCAAGTCTTGACTGTAATAAAGCATTGTAAAAATGATATCTGTAATCATATTGAAGCTCTTTAGCTTTACTAAGCAGCTGGTGAGCTGCTGAAAAATCTTTCTCGTTTAAAGCTATTTTGAATTTCTCATAATAAAAATACACCAAGTATGATAACCAGTAATCGCTTTTTTCTATCTTACATTGTTCTTCAAGACCTCTTATTACCACGTCTATGGGGATATTATCCTGATCAGTTATCAACAACAAATCTTCAGCCAATACCGGTAATTTAACTGGCAAATTTAGCCTTTTAGCAACATCAACCTTCAATGGCAAGTATACGATAGCCTTTATGTAATTCACCTCCAAACGTTGAATACTTGTTCAACCTCTAAATTACCCCTCAAACTTATCCAAGTATTCCGAGCTTTCTACCACCGATTACGTGAAAATGTATGTGATGAACCTCTTGTCCAGCATCTTTTCCATTGTTCTGTACAATTCTATAGCTCTCAATACCTTGATTTTTTGTTACCACTTTTATAACTTCAAACAGTTTCCACATTCTTTTTGAATCTTCTTCTGAAAGCTCGTTTATTGTTGCAATATGATTCTTATATATGACAAGTAAATGCATAGGTGCAACAGGTCTAATATCTTTTATAACTATAAAATCTTCATCCTCGTATAATTTGTCAGATGAGATACTTCCTTCAACAATCTTGCAAAATACACAATCTGCCATTGAAAACACCTCCGTTTTCTAATTTTCAAGACGCTTCGTTTGAACTTTTGTCCTTATATCTATTATATAATCGACTTTCTAAAAATACTATCCTTTCTTATAGTTCCTGAGGTAATTTTCATATTTCCTTATTTACTTTTCTAACTATAAACAACCTCCCACAGCGCGGATTAATATTTGGACTGAAAGTAACAAACTAAAGATTGCTTTAGTAGAATTTCCACCTCTACGATTTCATTCAACTGCCTTGTCCGATAAATAACTGAACAAAATTTCTTATATTTGTTCATCAAACGATAACGTACAATCTCTAAGTGTTCCATCCATGCTCTTCTACTTACCGACTAACGTAAGTTTAACTTAAATTCTTTTCTTATTTATCACCCGTCGACGTGTGTTGGGAATGATTTGCTTTATTCTTTCGGCTATCCATTTTATAGACGAGTAAACTTGTAAAAATTTATAATTCAGCAATTAACACTGGTATATCTCGTTTGATATAGACTTATAATCTTTGCCAACCATTAACAACAAAAATATTAACGAGCTATTTGTTTTATTGTTGATATATCAGTTTACCACCTCATATTCCCATTCCGATATGTTCCTCTTACTACTGTCTATATTCACTCCTATCAAATAGCACTTCTTACCTGCAAAACCTTCATAATACCTTCTTTCTTTTATCTGCTCAAGTGCTTCTTTTGCACTTCTGTCTACCTTCAACTCTATTATGTACACCACTCCATTGTTCTCTATCAATATGTCTATTATCCCTCCTGATACTTCCCTTTCCGCTTGCGCTTTTATCTGCCCTCCTATCAATAACCCCATCATTATCGCTTCGTATGTCCTTTCTTTCTCTACCTGTACCCTGTAACTTATCTGCCCTATCCCTTCTTGTAAACTTCTCATCAACAAATCTACATCCTCTTTCATTATCCCTTTCCTCATATTCCTACTTATATCTCTCAACTGCTGTTGACTGTAGTCTATCCCATAGTTTATCTCCATCAACATCCTTGTTAACCCACTCCCTGCATCTATGTTTG
>JANZZV010000012.1 GCA_026419195.1 Fervidobacterium sp. | reverse complement strand
TATATTTTTGCATAATTTGTATTAAAGAATCAAAGTTATCACGACCAGCAACGACGTTGTTGATTTTTTTAAACTCAGCACGCAGGGTTTTGTGAAGTTTTTCGAGGACTATGCTTTCAAAAGCGATGAAACTAATTATGATAAAGACAAAAAATATGAGCAAGCTTACTGCAATTAAACTTATGTTTATGCATCTGTTTATACTTATCCTAATCATTAATATCACCTCAGGAATAAACCTTTCAGTCAATTATATTTCCATCAAAGTAATTATATCATAGATTTTATAAAATTGTTTAACACTTAAAAATTTATAATATGTACAAACTCAAGGAAACGAAGAAGATGAAAATCGATTCTTACATTATTTAAACATATTTTTTGTGAACTCTTTCACAAATAGAAACAAAAAGTAGCATTTTAAGGTTATAATTATTGTGAAATAAATCACTTATCATTCGAAGAGCAAGGAGGTATTAAAAATGTGGGAAAGAAAGGTGAATATCTACAACATTTTCGAACTTAGATGCAAGACAACATGCTATTTTGGTGTTGGAGCAATTAAGAAGATAGAAGACATTTCGGAATGGCTTTCAAATCAAAAGAAGAAGAAAGTCATTGTTGTAACAGATCCAGTGGCATACAAGGTAACAGGTGCATGGGATGTAGTTGAAAAGGCACTAAAATCGAAAAAAATTAAATACTTGGTTTATGACGAAGTCTCTCCAAATCCGACAACTTCTCAGATAAACGAAGCAACAAACCTAGGAAAGGATTTCAATGCGGAAGCAGTCATAGGTATAGGTGGAGGTAGCCCAATAGACGCGGCAAAAAGCGTAGCAATTTTACTTGAATATAAAAACAAGAGTGCAGAAGAACTTTATGAAGGAAAGTTTATTCCGAGCAAAGCAAAACCAATAATTGCTATCAACACCACACATGGTACAGGTACGGAAGTTGACAGGTTTGCAGTTGCCACAATAACTGAAAAAAAATATAAACCCGCGATCGCTTATGATTGTATATATCCAACGTTTGCCATTGACGATCCACAATTAATGGTGACACTTCCTTACAAACAAACATTATACACTACTATAGACGCACTAAATCACATTACAGAAGCAGCTACAACGCTTGGAAGAAATCCTTACTCGATACTCTTGGCAAAAGAAGTTGTAAGATTAATAGCAAATTACCTACCACAAGCATTGAGTAATCCAAACGATTTAAATGCAAGATACTATCTATTATATGCTTCGGCAATAGCAGGGATTTCTTTTGATAATGGTTTATTGCACTTTACACATGCTCTTGAGCATCCACTTAGTGCGGTTAAACCTGACTTAGCACATGGTCTGGGGCTTGCAATGCTCTTACCTGCTGTAGTAAAAGAAATATATCCTGCAACAGCAGAAATACTATCAGAAATTTATAGCCCGATTGTATCTGGACTAAAAGGAATTCCATCCGAAGCGGAAGAGATAGCTTATGGTATTGAACAGTGGTTATGCAGTGTTGGAATAACTCAAAAGTTGAGCGATGAAGGATTCAAAGAAACGGATATTGAAAAATTAACAAACCTTGCTCTGGAAACTCCATCACTCGGATTACTTTTAAGCATGGCACCCATCGAAGCAACTAAGCAAATAATTGAAAGAATATACAGAAATTCTATGTGGAGAATGAAATAATTAAGCACCTTCAATATTGTTAGAACTCATAAAAAGAAACGAATACAACAAGGTCGAGTGACCTTGTTGTATTTTATATGGTAAAATATTTTCGTAAAAAAGATAAGGGGGGATATCGATGAAATGCTTGATTGTTTACATTTCAAAGCACAAAGGGAACACAAAAAAGGTTGCACTCGAAATGGCGGATGAACTTAAATGTGAAGCAAAGACCGTCGAAGATGTCAACTCATCAGAACTGGATAATTATGAACTTATTGGAATTGGCTCAGGAATTTATGCCTTTGGAATGGACAGAAAATTAAAAAAACTCTTCAAAAAAGTTAGCCAACCAAAAGGTAAAAAAGTATTTCTCTTTTCAACTTCCGGGGATTTAAATGGAATAAAATACCACAAAAGTATGAAAAAATTTCTCGAAAAGAAGGGTTTCGCAATTATTGGAGAATTCAACTGCCCAGGCGCTTACACTGGCTGGTTTTTCGGAAAGAAAAATATAAACATTGATAGACCCAACAAAGTGGACTTGGAAAAAGCAAGAGAATTTGTGAAAGAGATTATCAAAAAATTTTAACAATCACCTATGTTTTATCAAGTCCACCTCCTCACGTTTCAAGTTTTTAGTTGACAAACATTATATGTTGTATTATAATAAGTCTGACTTAGCTTAGACTAAGTATAAAATTTTACAAGAAAAGCTTTTGATGAGGAGGTGTTGTTATGTTTAGACTACCGGAATTATCTTACGGTTTTGATGCGTTAGAGCCGTATATTGATGCAAAAACAATGAATATTCACTACAATGGTCATCATAGTGCTTACGTAAACAATTTGAACTCGGCGATTGAAAAATATCCCTATCTGAAAGATAAATTACTCATAGAATTACTCTTAGATTTGGAAAGCTTACCCGAGGACATCAAGATCGTTGTTCGCAACAACGGAGGAGGTCACTATAATCATACTTTCTGGTGGTCACAGTTAAAAAAAGCAGCAAGTTTTAATTCCGAAGGAGAACTTTTTAAAGACTTAGTCAATCAGTTTGGCGACTTTGAGAATTTTAAAGCAGAGTTTAAGAAAGTGGCGCTTAATAGATTTGGCAGCGGCTGGGCATGGGCAATTTACGAGCATGGGAAGATAATTCTTTATTCCACACCAAATCAAGATAACCCAATTATGGAAAGAAGATTGCCATTTCTGGGTTTGGATGTATGGGAACATGCATATTACTTGAAATATCAAAACAAAAGGAGCGAATATATTGATAATTTCTGGAATGTCGTTGATTGGAATGAAGTCGAGAGGCGATATTTAATGGTTAAAAGTGGTAAACAACCTTTGATCTTGTAAATACCATATTTTTAAAATATGAGCTTTTCCGAGGTGGTTTGCATGAAGGTGAGTATTTACGGCGCAGGTAGAGTAGGGGTTAGTGTCGCATTTTCACTGATTCACAGAGCATTAATTGATGAAATTGTACTTGTAGATATAGATACAGAGAAGGCTGAGGGTGAAGCTCTTGATTTATTACACAGTTCTGCAATGTTTAAGAAATGCAATGTTAAAGCGGGATCACACGAAAATATATTTGACAGCGATTTTGTTGTTATAACAGCAGGCTATAGTCAAAAACCAGGCGAGACAAGATTAGATCTTGTGGAAAAAAACTTGAAGATTATAAAACAAATTGCACATGAACTAAGAATATATGCTCAAGATAGCATAATAATAAACGTTACAAACCCTGTTGATGTCCTAACTTATTTTCTTTGGAAATATACTGGATTTAGCAGTAACAAGGTAATAGGTACTGGCACAACACTTGATACTGCAAGGCTGAGAACTTTGTTGTCAAGTATCTGTGATATCGCACCAAGCAGTATACATGCATACGTCATCGGTGAACATGGTGACAGTGAATTTGTACCATTTTCAATAGCTACCATTGGTGGATTAAAACTTGTAGATTATTGTATTCAGTGCAAAAATTATGTGGCTGGAAAGTGTCCTAATTTAGAAATATTAGTTGAAGAAGTAAAAAATGCAGCATACAAGATTATCCAGAAGAAGGGAGCAACATATTTAGCAATAGGCTCTGTCGTAGGTTCAATTATAGAAAGTATGATCAAAGACGAAAAAAAGGTGTGGACACCTTCTGTCTTAATTGATGATGTGTACATTGGTTACCCGGCTGTTTTAGGTCGCAAAGGTGTGGAGAAAGTACTAAGACTTAATCTGACACATGAAGAAAATATTCTGTTTGAAAAATCAAAAAGCACTATTAGGAATGTTATAATAGAAATGGAATCTAAAAAGATTTAAAAAAAGGGGGGAACTTGAATGAGTTATCACGAACCATACGAAGAACTCCAAGATTTTGATAGAGATTTAACAAGACTTATTAGAAGCCTTATAGAAGAACTTGAAGCAATTGATTGGTACAACCAAAGAATGTCTGTGTCAAAAGATCCAGAAGTAAAAGCTGTTGTAAAGCACAATCGCGACGAAGAGATGGAACACGCAGCCATGGTTTTAGAGGTTTTGAGAAGAAGAATTCCTGAATTTGACAAGGCCTTGAGAACATATCTTTTTACAGAATCACCTGTAACTGAGGTAGAAAAATCCACTGTAGAACATGAAGCAGAAAACAATTTAGACAAAGGACTTATAAGGCCATAAGTCTTATGATCTCAGGAGGTGTGAATCTATGGAATTTCTAAAAAGGACGTTTGCTCCTATAACTACAAAAAGTTGGAAAGAGATAGACGAGAGAACCAAAGAAATCTTAAAAAATAACTTGTATGCAAGAAGAGTAGTAGATATACACGGGCCACTTGGATGGCAGTTTTCTGCATTGCCACTCGGGGAAGTTGAAGTAAAATCTGATGATACTGATAAAGTTCAATGGGGAATAAGAAAGATATTACCTGTTGTTGAATTACGAGCTTCTTTCAAACTTAAAATTTGGGATTTGGACAACATTGAACGTGGAGCTCAAGCACCTGATTTATCAGCTTTAGAAGACGCTGCAAGACAAGTAGCAAAATTTGAAGATGAGCTCGTGTTTTTTGGTTGTCCAGAATATGGAATAAAAGGAATAGTTGAAATAATCAAAGAGAGAAATTTATCAGCAGTTAAAGATGATGTGAAATTTCCTTCAAGTGTTCAAAGAGCGATACAGATTTTAAAAGAAGATGGTGTCTCTGGCCCATACAACTTGTTGATCTCAGCTAATGTGTGGAAAGAAATGATTTCTGACCAATACTTTTACCAAGCAAATAGAGTACTTTTAAATTTGTTAGAAGGTGGAAGAGTTGTGCCAACTCCAAGGATAGATGAAGCTATAGTTATTGCTCAAGGTAACCATTTCAAACTGTTTATAGGTCAGGATTTTTCAGTTGGATATGAAGGAAATACCGACACTGAAGTAAAACTCTTTATAACCGAAACACTTACATTTTGTATAGTAAATCCTCTCGGGGCTGTTGGATTGAAATTCTGATAAATTCTCTTGAAAATAGCCTCTGGCTTCAGCCAGAGGCTATATTTTATTTGGAATTTTTGATTTTAAAATGACAAGCAAATTTTGTGCTATAATTGATTTGCAAGACCTATTAATACCTTTGTTGCTTGTTAATTTTTATAGTACGGAGCTTGTCAAAATAAAAAAATAAGGGGGAACTTATATGATTAATATTACTAACAGAAAGAAAACAGTCTTTTTTTTATTCTTGCTTTTAGTGATACTGAATGCTGACCAAATGGTAATGAGCCCTGTCATTGGTATGATTGAAAGAGAGTTCAACGTTACAGATTCGGACATTGGCTTAGTTGGGGGTGTCTTTAGCATTGTTGGTGCACTTGTGAGTCTTGTTTGGGGTTACTTATCAGATAAATACAATCGGAAAAAGTTGTTGATTTCTTCAATCCTAGTCGGGGAGATCCCTTGCTTACTTACTTCAATATCAAATTCCTTTGGTGAACTATTTCTTTGGAGAGTCTTAACAGGAATAGGCATAGGAGCATCTTTTCCAATATCTTATTCGCTTGTTGGTGATATGTTTGGTCACAAAGAGAGGGGAAAGGTAGTTTCCATACTTGGGCTTGCAACTACAGTAGGTGGTATTCTTGGTATGCTGATAGCAGGTTACACGGCTGGCATATTTGGTTGGAGAATACCATTTATACTCGTTTCTGCGCCTAATTTAATAATAATCCCATTGATAGCAAACTTGTTAGAAGAACCAAAAAGAGGAAGTGCGGAAGAAGGATTTTCTGAATTTGAAACTGAATACGTATTTAGCATCAAAATTTCCGATTACGCTAAGCTTGTAAAAATAAAGACAAACCTGTTACTCTTTTTCCAGGGTATAGCTGGAACCATACCTTGGGGTGCAATACCGTATTTCATGATAGAATTTTTCAAAAGAGAAAAGCAGATGAGTTTAAATGCCGCTACAACCGTTTTTTTAGTGTTTGCTGCAGGTAGTATAGTAGGCAACCTGATAGGTGGATTTGTCGGTGAACAAATATACAAAATTTCAAAGCGGTTAGTTCCGTTAGTTTCTGCTGCGACAACTATTCTTGGTGTATTTTTCACAGTTTGGGTATTCAGGTACCCGTATATTCCTGGTCAGTTTTCTTCATTTTTAATTTTTTTGGTTATTGGCTTTTTAGCTGCAACAATGGATTCTTACACAGGACCAAATGTAAAGATGATGCTCTTAAATGTAAATGAACCGAAGGACAGAGGAAGAATATTTTCTATATTCAACCTTACAGATTCAGTAGGTAGCGGGGTTGGACGTTTTGTAGGTGGTGCTTTAGCTGTTTCACTCGGTACACTTGGTTCGGCACTTGAAATTAGCGCATACTTTTGGTTTGTATGTGGATTTCTCTTAATGCTTACATCGTGGTACTTTGAACAAGAAGTAGAAGACTTAAATAAGAAGATGCGCGAGCTTGCCCAAAAATCTGTACAATAAAATAAAAGGCACGTTTAACGTGCCTTTGTTTCGAAAAAATGGCGGAGGCGGTGGGACTCGAACCCACACGGTGGTTTGACCACCACCGATTTTCAAGACCGGCTCCTTAGCCAGTTCGGACACGCCTCCGTCCAGCAGAAATGATTATACAACCAATACAATTTTTAGTCAAGAGAGTAATACATTATGTGATTTTGCATAGCGAATTTCTTGTTTTATGATATAATTACCAAAGTAGCTGTAAATTGAAAGGAGGAATATGATGACCGAATTAAGGAACTTGAAAGACTACTTAAAAAGTAAGATTACAGGAAAAACTCTGTACGCTTTACCAAAACATTGGTTTATTTCAAATTATACTGGAAAGGTTTCCATAAAGGATGGGCACTACTTTGTTGATCCTTACGAATATTATAGCTTTGTAATTGACAGCATACTTGAAAACGACAAAAGTTTAGATTATTCCAAATCCCTAGCACAACTTAATGGAGAGAAGGATACAAGTTGGTTAAGGAAATCTAAAATGTATGGTTCTCTTCCAAGAACAACTGTTGCGTATAATCATAAGGGATTTGGCAGCTTTGAACCAGAAGATATATTTGGCTACAAAGAATCTGGTACGTTCTTGAAAATGATTGGATTTCTACCATACCTTAAAAACATGGGAATAAACGTACTTTACATGCTCCCGATATCAAAAATGAGCGATGTATTTAAGAAAGGTGAAATTGGTTCACCATATGCTGTAAAAAATCCTGTGGAACTTGACAGTTCTTATCACGATCCTCTTCTAAATGGTATATCAGTGGATGAACAATTCAAAGCATTGGTTCAAGCGGCTCACGTGCTTGGTATACGTGTGATTCTTGACTTTATACCAAGAACAGCAGCACGAGATAGTGACCTAATTACTGAACATCCAGATTGGTTTTATTGGATTAAAATTGAAGAAGTTGCAAGTTACAAACCCCCTCATATACCGGGACTTCCATTTAAAATCCCTGATCCAGAAGATTTAGAAATAGTTTATTCAAATCAAGAAGTTAAAACTCATCTTAGCAAATTTACATTATCACCGGATAAAATTGATTCAAAAAAATGGCAAAAGGTAAAGAAAATGAAAGGTGACATTCTATCAAACATTGCTAAAGAATTTGGAATAATCACACCTCCTGGATTTTCTGATTGGATAAATGATCCTCAACCAACTTGGGATGATGTAACATTCCTAAGATTGTATCTTGACCATCCAGCTGAGAGTCAGAAATACCTACCAAAAGACCAGCCACCTTATGTACTGTTTGACGTAGTAAAAGCCAGTAAGTTTCCAGGAAATGAACCAAACAAAGAGCTTTGGGACTATCTGGCAAATATAATACCTTCGTATCAAAAACGCTTTGGAATAGATGGTGCAAGAATCGATATGGGGCATGCACTACCTTCTAAACTTCAAGATATGATAATCTCCAAAGCAAAGGAAATTGATCCAGCTTTTGCTTTCATAGCTGAAGAACTTGAAATGAAGAACGACGAAAAGGCTATGAATGAAGGATACGATTGTATACTTGGCAACAGTTGGTACGCGGTTGCAAGGCCAAGAGAACTTTACAAATTTGTTGAAGAAATAATACCATATTTAAGAATTCCATTTATTGCATCATGTGAAACACCTGATACACCAAGGATTGTGATAAGGGAAAATGGAGATAAGCTTAAATACCTCGCGCCTGCTTTATTATATTTCTCACCTAATGCTATACCTTATGTAAACACAGGACAAGAGATTGAGGAAATTCAACCCATGAACCTTGGACTTGACAATACAATATTTGGAAAGACAGTTTTGTCACCAGACGATCAATTTTATGGAAAACTGGCATTCTTTGACTATTACGCACTTCACTGGGATAAAGCAGATTTTAACATGTATAATTATCTTAAAAAGCTGCTTGCAATAAGAGATAAACTCTCGGATTTCTTTGAGGGTGAGTTTAGATACGTATATTTAAATTATCAAGACGGTTTAACTGCAAACTACAGTTATTGGAAACAAGACAAAGGACTGATTGTTTTGGGAAATTTAAACCTTGTTCAAGACAGATACGTTGAAGTTTTTGTTAACGAAACAGTTGGTAGAGACATTGAGGTAAAAACGGTATTTTTCATAAACAAAAACGGAGCAAAAAAAGTACCTATAACGTCAAATATAATACCATTTGAATTACCAGCTGGTGAATTCATGATAATACTTGTTAACCAAGAAATTTAACACGTACGCAGCAGAAACCCTAAAACACTTATGGCGGATTTCGATAAAAAGCGTTTTTATTTACTGAAGATAAAAAATTGAATACCCAAAATATCTGTTTAAAGCTGAAAATGGATTAAGAAGTTCGCACAGACAATTGTCAAGAAAGAAAAGGCCATTAAGACTGTGAGAAAACAGGAAACAGACTTCCAAAGGAACGTGAACACGTAAGAAATTCAAGAAAAGACTCTTTGCACAATTTATCTAAGACCATCATGGACTAAAAGGAATCAGTAGGATGGGGGACACACGAATTTACGACTGCAAAAAATAGGTCTTTACTAGTGTGGATACAGCTTCAGTAGCAAGTCAGGGTGATGAAACAGCAGTTTTTTTCTTTCCGGACAGATGATAGTTTATTATTTGATAAATTTTTGTAAATAAAACAAAAAGGTAGGTCTTATCTGACCTACCTTTTTATTTTCTAACAAAACTTATAACTTTCTTTAAGTACTTAATGCGAACTATCCCGTGTATTAATCAATAAAAACTGAAAAAGAAGGAGGTCCAAAAATGAAACTTTCCACATTTTTAAAAGCTGGAGTACCTTTGATAATAGTTATCACTTTTGTGATTACTTTACTTCTCTCATTAATAGGTATGAACAATTTGAACAGATACATGTATGAGGAACTTGCCATTTTTAAAGCTAAGAATATCTATCAAAAAGTTTTAGACTTACAAGATTTGAGTAATGAATTTTCAAGAAACTTCACTTCAGATTTTGCTACACTTTGGTCATTATCACTTAAAGATTACAACGGTCTAATTGATAATGCACAATCAGCTTTCGAAAGATACAGAACAAATAGCTATGTAAATGGAATCAATTTTTACACAAAAGATGGAAAGTACTATGCCACAATCGGACTTGCTAAAAAGAAATCACAAAGTACGGCTGTTGAGGATGTAATAAAACAACAAAAAGAAATAAAATTAATTGAACACGATTCCCAGGGATTAGCATTAAGACATTATAAACCACTAATTCTAGATGGTGTTTTCGTTGGTGTCTGAGAATTTGTTACAAAACTCTCTGGTCCTATACTGGAAAGATTGATCAAATCAATAGAAGAAGAAACTATCTTTGTTGATCTAATTAACAAAAAATATGTAGAAAAGAGTCAAAACTTTACTCAAAAAGACATTGAGAAAATATTTGGTTTTTCAAATCAAGAACAGTTAAAAAAAATTATAAAAGATCAACTCATATGGAAACCACACGGAAAATACCTAATCGTTGGAAGCTTGCTAAACGATAATCAAAACAAACCATTTGCAGTCATATTCTCAAAAGTTGACATTTCAAAGTTTGTAAGATCTGTCTTTCTCACCACATTCATGGTATGCATATTGATGACTGCCTTAGTAATCTTTGCCGCATTATTCACAACAAGAATTGGTATTAATCTCACAAAACATGTTAATAGCATTGCACAGCAAGTTCAGCACATTTCAGATAACAACGATTACACAAAAACAATAAACACAGATCATTCTGGTGAATTTGGTATAATAGCTGAGAAAATCTCAAATCTTGTTGAAACAGTCAGAATGAGTTCTTTTAATATATACTCAAACATGATAGAATCAAAAGGAAAACTCGACGAACTAAAAGAACACTACTCTTCGTTCGACAATCTATTAAGTGAATTCTTAAATAACTTCAAAGCCTGGTCAGAAAAAACTCAACAAGTCTCTGCTGCAGTCCAGCAAATAGATGAGACAATAACAAACATATATATTGGTACAACAGAAGTTACAGAAAAATCTGAAAAACTTATCAACATAGCAGACAAAACACTCGACGTAACCCTCAAAACTCACAAGTTTTTACAAATACTGACAAACGAAGTCGGCAACGTAAACACGACATCAGCGGAAGCAAGCAATATATCAAAAAAATTATACGAAGAATCATTAAATATTGATATGATACTCAACACAATAGACAACATAAGCAAGAAAATAAACCTACTTTCATTAAATGCCGCTATAGAAGCCGCAAGAGCCGGGGAAGCGGGTAAAGGATTTGCTGTAGTAGCAGATGAAATACAGAAACTTTTAGTCACCACCCAAGAGGCTTGCAACATGATAAAAAACAAAATTAAAAATATAAAAGACGGAATTGTCAAAATAACAGATTCAATGAACTTGGTAAACACTAATGTGTTAAGACTTGTAGCACAATCAGAAAATCTTTCCTTAGATTTCAAAAAGGTTGAGGAAAGCATGCAAGAAACACATCAAATAGTCAGCGAAGTAACTTCACAAACCTTAGAGCAGGCAAACTTACTTGAAGTAATCAAAAACACATCTGACGTGATATCTACAATGACTTCAATACTTGCACAAGAAATTGTCGAAAGTAACTTACAAGTTTCAAACGTCAAGAACCAGATGAATGACATTGCCAACAACATTGACGAGGTACTAATAAACATCCAAAAAGTTGTCAACATTTTCAACGAAAAAGTCAAAATTTTCAGCCAAGAAGATCTTGGCTTTTTTGAAAAAACTGAAGAAATCAAACTTGAAGTTTAATTTCCCTTAAAGGTTCAGGAGCCGGCTTTGCGAAAAGAAATCCTTGAACGAAATCTACATGTTCTTTCACATAGTTGTATTCATCAACTGTTTCAACACCTTCTGCAAGTACAAATATATTTGCTTCTTTACAAAGTGAAACAACTGCTTTGAATATTGACCTTTTTAACTCATCATTTTGTATGTTTCGGATTATTTCTGTGTCTATTTTAACAATATCCGGTCTAAGGTGCACAAGCATATTCAAGTTCGAGTAACCAGAACCAACATCATCAAGTGCAACCAGAAAACCATTTGTTCTGTAGAAATTTAGAATATTTGAAAGAAGATCGATATCAGTTACTTTGTAACTTTCAACTACCTCAAACACTATATTACTTGGTTCAAAATCAACCTCCTTTGCGAAACGGATTGTTGATTGTAAACACACATTTGGATCGTATATAGATGTTGGAATAAAGTTCACAAATATCTTACAACTTCTCATATCCTTTTCCGCAGCTGTTCTCAGCACTGTTTCTCTGCAAAATCTGTCAAGATAAAACAAAGTATTCGTTTTTTCCGCGGTATCAAACAAAAATTTAGGACTCACAAGCGAACCATCTTTAGATATTCCTCTTATTAGGGCTTCGTACCCAATTATCGATAAATTTTTACTTTCCAAAACTGGTTGGAAATATACTATCAATCTCTGTTCCTTTAATATATCGAAATAATCCTGGGCATCAATTAGTGAAAACCAATAAGAAAGAGGTTTCAACTTTGAAAAATTAGTAAACGACAAGTCTTCTCCTTCATTTAAAGTGATACACATAATATCGTTTAACTCAGGAGTTGAAAACCCTGACTGCATGCGTAAGTCTGTTAAAAAGGACCTAAAATCTTGTGCAAAAACAGTAAGTAATTCATTATTCTCAAAGAACTCGAAATTTGTTTTTCTTAAAATATCCTTTACCTTATCTCTCAACAAATCAATCGGAAAAACAAAATGTACAACTTTTGGTGCAGATTCCACGACAGGTAAAAGCTGGCATCGTTTACAAATATCATTCATTTCTATCCCCCCAAATAAACTTATCTAACTTGAATCTTCAAGAAAAGCTGAAGAAATTTATTCCTGACACTCCTATTATATCACAAAATAACCTATACAAAAAACTAATAAAACTATCCACAATCAATGTAGAACTGATAAAAGCCAACCTTACCTAACAAAAAAACTACTAACAAATATAACCTACTTGACAAAAGCTATTCAAAAATAGTAAAATACGTCAGTACAAAAAATCTAAAATCCAAACAACCTAATATGTGTGATTATTTTCACACAAAATAATTCATATAACAAGTGTTTATAGCTACTTAAATTGATTGAACCATCTCAAGCATTTCACAACAACAATCAAAACCCCTAATAAATAGGCCCGGCACTGATAATCGGAAAAACAATTTGTTCAACAAATGGCATAAATTCAACAAAATTTGAAAATCACCCTGTTTTAAAAACCATTTCCGTACCTATTATAACAACAATATTATGATTGTGAACACAGAAAATAATGAACGGCGCTGAAGTTGTAACAAATCAAAAAACAGGTCCGGAGTCAAGAATCCAAAAGCAAGTAGGTAAAGAGTAAGTCATAAGAAAACACACTTAATGCAAGCTAAAATAAGGGGTGTGGAAAAACGCAGTCTAAAAAGCAAGAATTTAAGAGCATTCTGGAAGCCAAGAGTCAGGAAGGTACTTCTCTCTGAAAGAGATGGAAACTAAATAAAAAATGGACCTTGAAAGACGGGCGAGATGGATTTTTCTCGATAGAAATAAAGATTTATAAGCTGCGAAGATGTCTTTGTTTATTTTGTCGTAAGCTAGGAATGTACTTCTTTTTCAAAGATATAAGAATACACAATCATATAAGGCTTTTTTAAGGAAACAATGAACCGACAGCCGCATACAATGGGAAGGTTATGCTAAGGTTGGATGAATAGGCAAAAATTTATGAGGTTGGGTGTAAGTTGTGTTTATTGGTATAGACGGAACAAAAGGTGGATGGGTATATTGTTTTCTTTCAGAAGATATGAAAAGTTTCAGTTTTAAATGTTCAAAACACTTCGAGTTAAGCGGCATTATAACTGAGAAGGTCTTTGTTGATATACCTATAGGTTTGCCAAGTAGAAGTGTGAGAACATGCGATGTTTTAGCAAAAAAGCTACTTTCAAAAAGAGCCTGCAGTGTTTTTACAGTTCCTGTTCGAGCAGCTGTGTATAGTGATTCTTACAAGAATGCTTTAACAATTAATAGAAAAGCCCAGGGAAAGGGCTTTTCTAAACAGTTTTGGAATATTCGTGAAAAGGTAATACAGGTGGATTCGGCTTTGAGAAGTAACGCTAATCTTTATGATGTTGTTAGAGAGTCTCATCCCGAGTTATGTTTTATGATGTTGTCTGGATATCCTTTACCATCTAAGCATACTCGTGAAGGAATTACTTTAAGATTAAGCTTTTTGAAAAAATACGTACCGAAGGCTGATAGTAAAATTTTGGAGATTAGTTATAAGATAAAAGTACCTATCCATGATCTTATTGATGCAACGGTTCTCGCACTTTCTCAATTCTTTGAATTGAATGTTGTTCCTGAACATAAAGAATTCGATGAATACGGAATCCCTATGAGGATTTTCTTTCCCAAAGTTTATTTATAAGATCAGTAAGTATGTACCTTAGAAATCATCGATTGCCAAAATTTTTTTAGGTTCTCTCCAATCGAAAAATTGTCTTCTTCCCAACTTTTTATAAGGGCACTTCCTATTATGAATCCATCAACTTCATCTTTGAATTCTTCGATTATCTGTGGGTTACTAACACCAAATCCTAAAAGCGTGGGTAATCCTGTTTTTTCTTTCACAATCTTTGCTCTTAGTTTTATGTTTTGCGGGAGTGTATTTCTTATTCCAGTTGTACCTGTTATTGAAATTAAGTAAGCAAAACCACTGAAGAATGTTTTCATTTTCTCTAATCTCTCAATTGGAGTTATTGGAGATATAAGTGGAATAAGGTGTATGTTGTGTTTTCTGAAAATTTCAAAAATGATATCCACTTCTTCCAATGGTAAGTCAACTATTATAATTGCTTCAATGTCAAGTTCATTCATCTTTTCTGCCAGCTTTTTGATTCCATAATTATAGAATGTGTTAAAGTAACCCATAAGTATTATTGGTGTGTTGTGTTTTGTCCTAAATTTTTCGATTAGTTCAAATGTTTTTGAAATAGAAAATCCAAGGGCTCTGTTCATTGCTCTTTGAATGATTTCTCCGTCAGCCATTGGGTCTGAAAAAGGAATACCAATTTCTATCGCTTTAGCTTTGTTTGAAGCAAGAAAGTTCAAAAGTTGTAGAGATGATTTAAATGTCGGATCACCTGCTGTTATGTAGGGTATGAGAAGTTTTTCTTTTTGGTTGAAAAGTTCGTTTATTTTATTCTTTGTCATATGTCCTATTCACCCCCTTGATCTGTAAATCTTTTTACTGTTTCTAAATCTTTGTCACCACGTCCAGATAGGTTTATTAGTACGTCTTTTCCAAGATGTTTGTCCCTGTTTTGTAATATGTAACCAATTGCGTGGCTGCTTTCAAGTGCCGGTATTATTCCTTCTAAACGTGTGAGAGTTCTGTAAGCATTTATAGCTACTTCGTCTGTTATGTATGTGTATGTAACACGCTTTGTTTCATACAGGTTAGCATGTTCAGGTCCAACTGCAGGGTAATCAAGTCCTGGTGCCACAGAATATGTATCAAGTACGTTTCCTATTTCATCTTGTAATAAATAACTTTTTGTACCTTGAAAAACTCCTGGTCTTCCTGTTTGAAATCGCGCCGCATGTTTTCCTGTTTCGATCCCTAATCCTCCTGCTTCAACACCTATTAGTTCGACATTGTCATTTAAGAATGCTGAAAATATACCTATTGCGTTGCTACCACCTCCAACACACGCAACTACAGTGTCTGGAAGCTTGCCGTATTGGTTTACAAATTGTTCTTTTACCTCTTTTCCAATAGTTGATACAAACGTACGAACTAATTGAGGAAATGGATACGGACCATACACTGTACCTATAACGTAATGCGTGTTTTGAACATTTGTTATCCAATCTCTCAAGGCTTCGTTTATGGCATCTTTGAGTGTTTGCGTGCCTGTTTTCACTGGTATTACCTCAGCGTTCAACATCTTCATTCTTTCAACATTAACTCTTTGACGTTGAACATCATCGTACCCCATGTATATGACACATTTCAAACCGAGTAAGGCACAGCATGTTGCAGTAGCAACTCCGTGTTGTCCAGCACCTGTTTCAGCAATTATTCTTGTTTTTCCCAGTCGCTTTGCTAGCAAAGTTTGTCCCAAAGCATTTAAAATCTTATGTGCTCCTGTGTGGTTTAGATCTTCTCTTTTTAGAAAGATATTTGCGCCTATGAATTCTGATAGTCTTTTTGCATAATACAAAGGGGTTGGACGTCCAACGTAGTGTTTTAAGTAGTAATTGTATTCCTCTTGGAATTCTTTTTTTGGTACTATGTGTAGCAGTCCGTATTCAAGCTCAGATAACGCAGGAATTAAAGTTTCAGCCGCGAAAATTCCACCGTAATTTCCATAATACCTCTTTTCAATTGTTTCAAACATTTCGACCAATCCTCCTAAGGATAGCTTTTATTTTTTGTTCGTCTTTTTTACCTGGGTAAGCTTCTACACCACTTGATATATCTATCGCATATGGTTTGTATTTTAAAACATTTTCAACATTCTCTAGGTTTATTCCACCAGCTAATATGAATGGTACAGAAATTTCTGTTAATTTTTCCCAGTTAAATTTTGCACCAACACCACCGTACTTTTCACTGAAACCTTCCAAAAGTGGAAAATATTCAGATGAATTTATTTTATTCATTTGGAAATTGTCCGTTATTCTATAAGGTCTTATAATCGCCCTAGGGTCTATAAATTTTGCAAGAACACCGTAAAGTTTCTCATCATCAAAATAAGGCTGTACGTATGAAAGGCTAAGTTCTTTTTTGATTTCAACTAGAAAAGATGGTGATTCGTTGACAAATACACCTACTGTACAGATGAATGGTGGTAATTTTTGAATTATTTGCCACGCTTTTTCGTAACTGATGTATCTCGGACTGTCTTTGTAAAAGACAAATCCGATAGCATCGACTCCCAAGTCAGCACAAGAAATAGCATCTTCTAAATTTGTGATACCGCATATTTTCACTCTAAGCAAAATTATCACCTTACCTCGCGTTAGTTTTTAGCAGTTTTTATTATTCTCGATAATTTTTCTACCCTGTTTATAGCTTTTAACAGACTTGTACCTATTAGAAATCCACTTGGTTTGTATGGTTTGTAGATTTCAATATCCTTTTCATCTTCGATTCCACTTTCTATTACAAGTGGAATATCACTTGGTAGGTTTTTTACAACTTCTAATGCGTGCTTATGAGATACTTGCAATGTTTTTAAGTTCCTGGAGTTTACACCGAGAATGTACGGAACTTTAAGTTTTTTTACTTTTTCGTACGATTCAAGGTAGTGAATCTCAATCAACAAGTCTAATTCAAGATCGGTTGCAATTGTGGAAAGCTTTTGAAGTTCTTTAATACTTAGCAACTCGCTTATTAAAAGTACACAATCTGCTCCGTAGATAGCACTTTCGCAAATTTGTTTTGTTAAGCATATGAAGTCTTTTCTAAGTATCGGAAGTTTTGTTATCTTTCTGGCAGTTTCTAAATCAGTTATAGAACCCTGAAAATATTGTTCATCTGTCAGGATAGAGATAGCAGCCACCCCTGCTTGTTCGTAATCGTTCAGGATGTCTTGCAGGTTTTCTTGTTGCAAAAGTTTTCCTTTTGAAGGAGATTGTCTTTTGAACTCTGCAATTATTCTTCCTTTGCCCCTATCTTTGAAAATGTTGTAAAATTTGTGAGGATTATCTTTTTTGTACTTGTTTATTTTTTCTTGTCTAATTTGTTTGAAGGATAACATATTTTTCACCTCTATTCAGATTTTTGTGAAAATTCTTTTATCTGCTGTAGTTTATCGTAAGCTTGTCCAGATTCAATGATGTGCTTTGCTACTTGCAAACCTTCATCCGGAGTTTTTACTTTTTCGTATGTATACAATGCATACGCTGAGTTTAGTAAGACAATTTCTTTTATAGGTCCGTCTACTTGCCCTTTAAAAAGTTTTTCTATAATCTGTGCATTGTAATTTGGATCTGCTCCTTTTACGCTTTCTTCTGATGCCAATTTAAAGCCATGGTCTACGGGATTTATTTTTAATTTCTTTATTTTTCCCTTGGCGATTAAGTAAGCGGTAGTCGTTGTGGACAGTGTTATTTCATCCATACCATCATCACCTGAAAAGATTATTGCCCTTCTGACGTTTCGGTTTTGAAGTACTTTTACGTACAATTTTAAAAGTTTTTTCTCAGAGCAACCTAAGAAGATGTATTCAGGTGAAAATGGGTTTGCGATTGGTCCAACAAAATTAAATATGGTTTTTACAGGTAATGCCTTACGAATTGACATTATATTTTTCAAATAAGGATGGTAATTCGGAGCAAAAAGGAAGCAGAAGTTTGTTTCCTCAAGCATTTTGACAGAGCGTTCTGGTGAGAGGTTTATGTTTATACCAAGTGATTGAAGTACATCAGCACTTCCGCATTTGCTTGAAGCAGCTTTGTTACCGTGCTTAGCAACTTTGACACCAGCGGCAGCAAGTATAAATGAGACAGTTGTTGATATGTTAATAGTCTGTTTACCGTCCCCTCCTGTCCCTACAATGTCAATGATAGGGTAAGTTGGACGAGAAACAGGAACACTTTTTTCTAACATTACGTTAAGCAATCCAAGAAGTTCTTCTTCATGTATTCCTTTCATGGTTAAAGCAGTTAAGAAGCCGGTGATTTTATATTTTAGTTCTAAGTCTGACTCATTGTCATTTAAGTTTAGCATGTTTTTGAACAATTCCGTACTTTCTGACAAGGTTAAGTGCAAACCGGAGGATATCTTTTTTATCGATTCGTCAATTAAGTAGTATTCGCTCATAATTTCCCCCCTTAAAATTTATTCAGTTGTTTTATAAACAGTGTTGCTTGATGTATGAAATTTTTAACTATATCAAAACCGTGTTCTGTGAAAATAGATTCTGGATGAAATTGAACGCCTTCTACTGGGTATTTTTTGTGTCTTATGCCCATAACCTCACCGTCAATTGTTGAAGCCGTTACTATAAGCGGTGAGTTAGCTAGGTCTTCTTTTCTTACAACAAGTGAATGGTAGCGCATAACTCTTATCGGTTGTGGTATACCCTGGAATATGCCTTTCCCATCGTGTAGACACTGTCTAAGTTTTCCATGTACAACCTCTCTCGCATTTACCACAGAACATCCAAAGGCATATCCAATGGCTTGATGTCCTAAACAAACACCAAGGATAGGTATGTTTTCTCCAAATTTTTTTATAATTTTCAAAACGTTTGGTATATCTTTTGGATGCCCAGGACCGGGTGATATAATTATCCCTTCTATCGGTTTTTCTTTTTCTATTTTGTATATCTTTTCAGTATCAATCTCTCTGTTTCTGAACACTAAAACATTCTCTGCACCAACTATTTCCATAACATACTGCACAAGGTTATATGTAAATGAGTCGTAGTTGTCTATGACAAGAAACATATATGATCACCTCACGTTAGTTGAAGTTGCTAAGTTTTCATAGCTAAGATAGAAAATATCGCTTTAGCTTTGTTCATAGTCTCTTCGTATTCGTTTTCAGGAATCGAATCGTATACAATACCAGCACCTGATTGCGTATACAATACTTCGTCTTTTAACACAGCACTTCGGATAGTTATTGCAAAATCAGCATCTCCAGACCAAGAGATGTAGCCAACGCTACCCGCGTAAAATTCACGAGAAGTGTCTTCTAATTGTTCTATTATCTCCATCGCTCTGAGCTTTGGTGCACCTGTGACCGTCCCAGCAGGAAATACACTACGTATTACATCGAATGCGTTAAATCTCTCCTCTGCCACCCCAACTACTTCTGAAACTATATGCATTACATGTGAGTATTTTTCAATATACATAAGTCTCGGAACTTTCACAGTACCAGGTATCGCAACACGTCCAATATCGTTCCTTGCCAAATCAACAAGCATGGAGTGTTCTGCTAATTCTTTTTCGTTCGTTAGTAATTCTTTTTCGATTTCTTCATCCTCTTGAGCATTCATACCGCGTTTTCTGGTACCTGCTATTGGATGTATAATTACTTTTTTATTAATAAATTTCACAAGCGTTTCGGGAGAACTTCCGAAAAGTGAGAAATCTTTTGTTTGCACTAAAAACATGTACGGTGAAGGATTGGTTAACCTTAACTTTCTGTATAAATGTAAATCATTCTGTGTCGTATTGATAGAAAATCTTTGAGATAAGACGACCTGAAAAATGTCTCCTTGGTATATGTAATCCTTTGCTGTTTGGATCTTCTCACAGAACGCCTTTTTCGACGTATGAGACTGGATTTTGCTAGTTATGTCTTGTTTGTCAAAAGGGTGTTTAAGAACTACCGGATATTTTTCTATCGAAAGCAGTTCTCTTTCAACTTCGCTTTGTGCTTGGGAAGGCTGGTAAGTCATAACGTTCCACATTAGTCTTTTGTAATTATCAAAGACAATTACAATACTTGGAAAGATTATCAAGATATCCGGAGTGTCGAATACTTTTGCCTTATCGAATGTAATTTCTTCAAAATACTTAACGCTTTCATAATTTAAGATAACTAAAGCCATAGGGATAATTGAAGTGTCTATTTTCGTGGATTCATGGTTCTCAACCTCTATAGAATTTCTAATTTTCTCAACTATATGTTTTACTGTTTCAAAAGTTTCAGCCAAGTTCTGCAACCTCAGATGAACATGATGAATTCCCTCAATTTCGATGTTGTTATCTGAGACCTTAATCGTGAGAAATGGGTTAACTCCAATAAAAGAGAACCGTCCAAGCATTTCGTGTTGTTCTACGCTTTCCAACAAAAACATAGGACTATCAGAATATGCATAGCTAAGTTTTACGTACAAAGACAAAGGAGTCTCAAAATCAGCTAATCTTTTTACTGCATGTAAGTTCAATTTTAAATCAGAAAAGAGATTTCCAAGTTCATTCATCAAAGATTCCCCCTTCGGAAAATCAGAAACGATACAAGACATCGCTAAAACGAACTCTAAGTTTTTTCAAGAATTTACTCAGTTCTTCCTGATCTTTGTCCATAACTATATGTTTTAGATATTCAAGATTTGAGGATATTTTTTCAATTTCTTTCACTGAATGTTTGTTGAAAAGTATCTCAGATATTAGTTTGTCATCCTCACTTAACAATCCAAGTAGAATATCTATATGCTTTTTAAATGTAGTCCCTGGGACAACCGTGTTATCAACACGACTACCAAATACAAATGAAGCGATAAATGGGACACTAAGTGAATATGCCATCATCTCGTCATGTTCTTCAAACGTCATGTAAAAAAATTTCATAGAATACGGAAAGAAAAATTCTTCGAAAAATGTCGTGGTTTCTTCATCAGAACCTTTTATGAATATTACATTCTCACCTTTTATTCTGTCCATTTTCGCAAATGTTGGACCAAACATGGGATGGAATGAACAAAACTTGTGTTGAGAGTTCGTGTAAAACTGCGCCAAATTAGTTTTGACGGAAGCGATATCGCATAGAACAGTCTGCTGATCAATAAAACTTTCAACACTTTTAAAGGCGTCTACAACATTGTCAAGTGATACACAATTCAAAACTATTGAAGGTGCGGCAGTTAGCACATTTTCCAATGGAATATTCATGTTTTTATCGTAACCTAAGACCTTCCAACCCTTGTAAGTAGGGTTTTGTAATACGAATTTTTCAAGACTTTCTTTAAACCAACTTCCCATCTTCCCAAGACCAAGCACAAATAAAATTTTTTCATCCAACTTCCTCACCACCTATAATTTATCGTTTATTTCAAAAGAATCGTACAACCCAAAGACTCTTAATTGTTTCGTTTTTTCTGCTAAGGTCTTTAAGAATTTTTCAAGATCGTCAACATTTTGAGTTTCAAAGTCTACAAAGAATCTATACTCGTTTACTTCGTTTCTTGAAGGTAAAGATACTATCCTGGTTAAATTGATATTTCTAAGCTTGAAGAGTTCCAACACGCTTAGTAACGCACCTGGTTTATCCTCAAGTAAGAATGTGATTGCACACTTTGAACCATGGTTATTCATGACCTTAGAGAGTATCCAGAAAGAAGTTTTGTTGTAAGGATAATCTTGGATGTTATCTTTCAAAACTTCAAGACCGTATATCTTTGCTGCAAGTTTACTTGCAATGACGGCTGCATTTGAATTTCTTTCATCTGCAAGCTTTTTTGCAGCCCCAGCCGTATCAAAAAATTCCAAAGGCTGAAGTGATAAACGTTTTAAAAAATTACGGCATTGAGCAAGTGCCTGCGGATGTGAGTATACAAATTTTATTTCTTTTGGGTCAACGTCTGGCAAAATCAACAGGCAATGGTTTATCGGCAAAATAACCTCAGCTACAACGTTTAAGTTACTTTCCAGTAAAGCATATGTGGCGGTATTTATTGGACCTTCAAGAGAATTTTGAATAGGTAGTACGCCATAATCTATAATGTCATGTTCTACATTTTGTATAACCTCTTCAAAACTTTTTAGAGGGATCGTTGCGAATTTTGCGCGATCTGAGAATATCTTCTCACCAAATTTCACGCCAGAGATTTCGCTGTAAGCACCATGTTCGCCTTGAAAACCTATTAATTTCACATTACTTTCTTGTAATTGCTTACTTTTTTCCATAATTTTTTCATACAATTGGACACAAAATTCCTCGCCAACTAACAAATTGCTACATAAATTTTTTACGTGATTCAAAACTTCTTGTTCTCGTTTTTCGTCGTAGATATTGTCTTTTAATCTACCGATTTTGATTGCTAATTCTAATCGCTGATTCAAAAGATGGATTAGTTTACTATCAATAGAGTCTATGACTTCTCTGAGTTTTTCGATTTGTATCCTTTTTTCCATTTATAAACCTACCTCCCATTTTCTGACTGTTTCAACAAATGACGAATTGTAAGACTGACTAATGAGTTTCAGATCCGCTAATGTAATTGCCGTGACTGCCTCTACTATCGGCGGAACTCTAAGTGCAAAACAAACATCGTGTCTTCCGCTAATCTTTATTTCTTTCTTTTCTTTTGTCCTAATATCGAAACTTTGTTGCGGTATTGATATGCTAGCAGTAGGTCTTACCGCAATCCTAAAAACGAGTTCATTTCCATTCGTTATTCCTCCGTTTATACCTCCGGAGTTGTTTGTGAGTGTTCTACCCGAAGTATCAACGAATTGATCGTTGTATTCAGATCCTTTCATACATGCAGATTGAAAACCTACGCCAAATTCAATGCCTTTGACACCAGGAATGGAAAATACAGCATGTGAAATGGTGCTTTCAATAGAATCAAAGAATGGTTCACCCAATCCTATAGGTACATTACAGACTTTGCAAACTACGATTCCACCTAAGGAATCACCTAACTCGTAAGCTTTTTTGAGTAAATTATAAAAATCATTCCGTCTACCACCTATTTGCTCTACGTAAGCATGAACTTTCATTGGAAAGATCAATTTCTTTGCTATTACACCTGCGGCGACGATACCTGTGGTAAGTCTACCTGAGAAATGACCACCACCTCTATAGTCGTTAAACCCCTTGTATTTAACGTACGCTGTGAAATCCGCATGACCTGGTCTTGGTATGTAACGTATTTCTTCATAGTCCTTTGATATTGTGTCTTTGTTTGGGAATCTTATCAGTATAGGTGTACCTGTTGTATGCCCCTCAAATACCCCGGATTCTATTATTGGTATATCATCCTCAATTCGCTTTGTTGTACCAAACTTTCCTCCTTTTCTTCTAAGCAGGTCTTTTCTGAAATCATGAACTGACAATGGCATCCCTGCTGGTACACCATCAACTAACACACCTACAGATGCGCCGTGTGATTCACCAAACATACTAACTCGAAATATTCTACCGATCGTGGTCACGTAATCACCTCACGATGTTCATCAACTGCTTGTAAAAACCCGGAAAGGATTTTGATACACATGATCCATCTTTTATGATTGTACGTATCTTCTTTCCAAACGCTAGAATGCTACCTGCCATCGCAATTCTGTGGTCTTTGTAAGAATCCACTAACACACTATCTGTTGTAAAGCGTGTAGTTGAACCAACTACAATAAATACATTATTTTCTATACAGCATTTGATACCAAAATCATTCAAAAGCTTTCCAAGTGCCTCTAGTCTGTTACTTTCTTTGTATTGTAAACGTCCTACACCGTAGATTTTGCTTTCTCCTTCGCAAAACGTTGCTAAACATACCAATGGTGGTACTAGGTCCGGGCAATCTTCTGCATTAAATTCAAATGGCTTAAGCTCATCAATACTATCAACTGTAAAACCAAGGTGTGAGTAATTCACTAGCACCCCTACATCCTTAAGAACATCTAAAATGGCTTTATCTGCCTGCACAGAGTTTATAGATAAATTTGAAACAGATACGTTAATTCCTTCCTTTTTTAGCAAGATGGCCAATACAAGCAAAAACGCCCCTGCCGACCAATCGCCTTCTATTTGAAATTCGGATAACACATAAGATTGTTCTCCCGGAATTTCAAAATGTTTCAAGGCTTCATCATGCAAGACATGCACACCGAATCTGCTCATAACATCAAGTGTTAACAAAATATATGGCTTGCTTAATGGATTCTCGACACTTATCTCCGAATTACCCGATACTAAAGGTAAAGTCATAAGCAAACCAGAAAGTACCTGGCTTGTTATACTTGTGTCAATGTATCCCTTGTTTGACTTTAGTTCTCCTTGTACAATGACAGGTAATTTCCCGTTAGTTGTATTCACAGCTAATCCAAACTGTCTCAGTTGCCCAAGCATATCAAAAGGTCTATTTAACAACGAACCTTCTCCTGTGACTGTCTTGGCTTTTTGAGGTTGTCCAATTAGACCTAAGACGGGGACGATCATTCGAGCACACAAACCAGATTCTCCACAATTTACTATGTTAACGTCCTGTTTTCTGCTAACTTTTGTTATTTGTATATCTATACTTTCGTCTTCCTTAGAAAGTAGATCCACATTATTGCCAAGTGTGTTAACAACATTCAAAGTTGATAAAACATCACTGCAAGTTGAAAGCTTTCTTAAGATTATCCCTTCTGAACTCAGTAACCCACCAAACACCGCTCTGATCGAAACACTCTTGGATGGAGGAGCAACAAGAATAACTGGTTTTTTTGTCAGACCAGTGTTTGAATTAATGTGGATTTTGACAATGTCATTTTGAATATTGTACTCAAACATAAAAACTCAACTCCTTCTTTAATTCATCAACTACTTGGTAGATTTCCGATCTATCCACTGGGAATATTAAATCTGCTACCCTAAAATAAAGATCAACCCGAGTCGAAAACAATGAGAAAAACTTTTGCAGTAAATCCTCTCTAGAGTCAGATCTTAGTAAAGGTCTATCGTTCTTATCATCCAATCTTCTTGCACATTCATCTATACTACTTAACAACCAGACAACGTGCCCTTGTTTAATTAGATTGACATTCTCATTTTTCAAAACAATTCCACCTCCAGTTGCTATTACGCAATTTTCAAGCTTTGATACATCTTTCAAAATAGAGGTTTCTACTGTCCTAAAATAATCTTCCGAATAAGTTGAAAATATATCAGAAATACTCATTTTAGCACGTTCCTGTATTAGTTCATCCGTATCAATGAATGTGAATCCAAGCTCACGAGCTAATAATCTACCAATTGTAGATTTTCCACTACCAGGCATGCCAACAAGGTATATGATTTTCCTTTTTGGGGTAGAGTTTCGATTGTCTGTTATCTTTTCTAAAAGTGAATAGTATAAAGAATTTAGTATACACTCCTTTATATCTTTCTTTGTGAGAAAGAGGAACGAATCTAACGCTTGCTTGACTAACCAAACTTCACCCGGTAAATACTTAGCTATTTTTACGTTCACAGGTGACTTATAATTTGCATCTATAAATACCTGTCTTTCTTCAAATTCTAAGTTTTTGAACGCATTGGGATACTCTGTCAAACAATTCACAACAGTATCAAATGATTTATATTTATAAACAAACATCTCCAGACTTTCTGCTTGCGGCTGAAATTGTGAAGTAGTGAACTTCTCGCACAAAGATTGTGCTTTCTGATATGTTCGGTTGAATATGCTGACCACTAAATTGAGGTTTTTACGCTCGGATAAGATTTTCAAAGCACTCAAAGCTGCACGAGCAGCTCCACCCGCACCAAGTATGGCAATGCTGAGTTCACCTTTTGCAAAACCTTCAAAAACAGAACCAAAAATAGATAACAAAGCACTTACGTCAGTGTTTGTGCAAATGGACATTTGACCATTTTCAAAAAATATGCTATTGACAGCTTCGCTCAAAAGAGCCTCGTGTAAAATGTTGCATCCTTTTTCAGTACATAGCTGAAACGCTCGATTCTTAAACGGTGCTGTAATATTCGCAAAATCAATACCAACTTGAGAAGCAATGTGAAAAATCTCGTCAAACTCGTTGAGATTTAACCTTGAGTAAGTACCTTCGATACCACATTTTTCAAATAATTCACCAAAAATCTGCGGACTTTTACTGTGATAAACGGGCTTACCTACAACAAAACATTTTTTCAAAAAACCCCACCCCCAGGTAATTCAAAATATATGTTTCAAACATCAACTAACTTGTACACTGTGATTTTTTAATGCTCCAAGTGAATAATTCTCAATATCCTCTAAAAGTTTTAACAATTCATCGTAAGATGGTTGATACGGAGCCGTAGGCTGCAATGCAGCTGAATAGGTAAAAGGACTACCAAAAATAATGGAGAAAAGGCGGACAAGTCTACCAATCTCTCCCATTCCTACGATGATAATCTTAGGTTCGCACAGTTGAAGAAGAGTAAACATCTCCTCTTTACTCGTTACGAAAGTAGCTATCTTCACAAAATCAGGATCAAAAATTTCAAAAGCTTCGTTTACTTTCTTTTTCAAAAACTCCAATTCATCTGTACCTTTGTAATTGTGAAAAGAACTAATGTACTTTACAGAAGAACGTCTTGCAAGTTTTCTCAGCTCAGAGTTTAAGTCAAACTGGAAGCCCAAATCTACATCTATGAAATCAGCACCATTTTCAATTGCTGATTTCAAGATCTTGAAACATTCCTCGGAACTCAAACTCCCCTCTCGACATGTAACCACGCATTTGTTTTTCTTGAATTTCAGAAAATCTTTCAATTTAGTTATTATTAATTCAACATCCGTTGTTTCGAAATCGATTAAGTCAACTCTTATTTCGTAAAATGGAAATCGCTGGTCAATTTCATACAATATGTCATAACGGCAATAACCTACACTTGCGCAGATAACTTCTTTAAATCCACTTGCCTTTTGAATGCCCATCTTAAGCCCTCCAAAAGCTTTGATTTTTCAACGCTTATCAATTCGGAACTTCCAATCTCCCTCACACAAACCAGTTCTATATTCTCATCTTGGCTTTTCTTATCGTGTAAAATTACTTTGAAGATTTCTTCCTCGAAACCATCCAGATCCACACAAGTGGGCAAGCCAAACTTTCTCAACAAACCTACTATACGTAAAGCAACACATTCTTCAACACCAAACAATAAAATGCCAACAATAGTTTCCAAAACCATACCGATACTCACTGCAAATCCATGTTTTAAATTGAGTGTTAATTCAATAGCGTGACCTACTGTATGTCCAAAATTCAAAACTTTTCTTATGTTACTATCCTTGAGATCGTTCCTAACAACTTCTATTTTCATCTGTATCGATAACTTAACGATCTCCGGCAATTTATTATGTATATTTTCTTCACTTTCGAGTATTTCAAATAAGAACCTATCCTTAATAGCTCCAGCTTTTATAACCTCGGCCATACCATTTCGAAATTCATCAGGTGGTAATGTAGTTAAAAACTCTGGACACACACAAACGAAATCAGGCAAATTTATGGTACCGATTATGTTTTTGTAAACCTTTAAGTTTAAACCATTCTTACCACCAATTGCGGCATCTACCATACTTAAAAGAGTGGTTGGCACAAATCCAAAGTGTAATCCCCTCATATAAGTTGAAGCAACAAAACCCGTAACATCACACACCATTCCGCCACCAACACCTAATACAAACCATGTTTTGTCTACACAATGCGCAATCAAATTTTCGTAAATAGGTAAGATCCTTTCCAAATTCTTACTATCTTCACCTTTCAAAGCTATCAAGCAATCAGCTTCTAAAGAGTTTATGAAATCACCGTAAAATTCCATGACGGTCTTATCCGCAATTACGCAAAGCTTACTTGATACGTTTTTTATAAAACTGGTGATAGAAACCTTATTCTCAAAAAAGATAATAGAAGAATCGAATAATCTCAAAACCTCATCCATCAACATCAATCCTTGTTATCGATGAAAGTTCGCTTTGAACAAGATCATCCTCAAAGACCTCTAACGTGCTTTTGATACTCAAAACTCTTTGTACAAGGCTTTTGAATTCTTTGGGGGTAAGTGCCTGCTCTTTATCAGATAGAGCCTTTTCAGGACAAATATGCACTTCAACAATCAATCCATCGGCTCCAACTGCAGCTGCAGCTTGTGCAAGGGGAGTAACTAAAGAAGACTTCCCAGCGGCATGAGAGGGATCAACAATCACAGGAAGATGTGTTAGTTCTCTTAAAGCGGGAACAGCACTGATGTCAAGTGTGTTTCTTGTGTAGTTTTCAAAAGTTCTTATTCCTCTCTCACACAAAACAACTTTATCGTTTCCCTCAGAGAGTATATACTCTGCACTATTCAACAGATCACTAAGCGTTGAATGCATCCCCCTTTTCAGAAGTACTGGTTTACCTGCTTTTCCAACCTCTTTTAGAAGAGAAAAATTCTGCATGTTTCTTGCACCTATCTGAATCATATCGGCGTATTCTGCCACCCAATATACATCTCTCGGATCAAGTACTTCCGTTACGATGGGTAATCCTGTAATTTCTGAAGCCTTTTTCAGTATTTTCAATCCTTTCAGTCCCAGTCCTTGAAAAGAATAAGGTGATGTGCGCGGCTTAAAAATACCCCCTCTCAACATATTGGCACCTGCGTCTTTGACGGCAATAGCGGTCTTAATTGTCTGCTCCTCACTTTCAACAGCACACGGACCGGCTATGATAACAAAGTCTTCTCCAAATCGTACGTTTGAAACATCAACTATGGTTTTGTGGTTACTGTCAATTTTAAGCGCATACTTTAACCCCGTCATACACCACACCTCCACAAAATTATGTCAAGTTTATAAAAAAACCGTGGGTGCACTCTTAGTATCGTGCACCCACGGTTTTTTTACCTTTCTCCTGGTGGTTTTGTCTACGACAAAACCGCAGGAGGCCGTAGGTGCACTCCTGCATAGTAATAAAACCACCAGTAATTAACAGATATTGAGTTGTTCTCACAAATATTTCCAATAAACGTCACAACACAAAGTAAAGTACCATTTTCCAAAGCTAACCCTCCAACAGTTCCTTACAATAGCCTATTTTTAGTTATATTATCAAAAAACAAGAAATTTGTCAATGTGCATTTTATAAATCTTCTTAGAAAGACATTTTATAAAAATTTTGTTTCCATTTGATTTATGATATAATTATTTCAAAAAAGTCTTGTTATTTTTATTTAAATCCTGTGTAAAGGGGGTAGTTAAAATGGAAGGTTTCAAAAGTCTTAGGCAAAAGCTTTTAGTTACCATCCTTTTGCCAATTGTTATATTACTTATTGTCTTTGCCATACTGGTTTACATTAGACTCCAAATATCGACAAATTCATGGCAAGAACAGACACTCTCTCAAGTAGCAACTTCTTCAGCTGCAATACTTGAAAAATGGATTACCAGTGAAATAAAGGAAGCAAAAGCTTTTGCCGAAGAAAAATCGATTATTCAGGCTTTGGAATCCGGGGAATATCAAGAAATTGTCAATTTAGAATTGAAGCCACGGGCTGAGAAAAGAGAAGAACTTCTTATGTATTTGTTAGCTTATCCAGATGGTAAAGCCCCAAACACTACAGGTGCTGTATCGAATGTTTCCGACAGAGATTATTTCAAAGCAATTATGATAGAAGGTAAGGAAGTATTCGTAAGCGAAGGACTCGTATCTAAAAGTACGGGAAAAAACATTTTCGTTGTGACGTGTGCTGTCAAGAATATGGAAAACAAAATCGTAGGATTGTTCGGTCTAGGTCTTGACCTTGAATATCTGAACAAATTAGTCGATCAGCTGAAATTGGAAATTGGGGAAATCATTGTAATCGATCGTGTTGGAAAGGTTATATACCATAAGAATAAAGATTATGTAATGAACTTAAACATCAGCAATGTAAGAGGCAAAGGTTTTGAAAAGATATGGCAGGATATTAAGCAAAAAAAACAAGGAAAAAGCATAGTTAAAACACCAGATGGAAAAAACGCTTACGTTTTTTACTCGCCTTTAAAAGGTGAAAGTGACTGGTCAGTGCTGATTTCTGTACCAGAAGATATCTACTTAGCCCGCGTTCGAACTTCTATAGTGTTGATAGTAACAATCTTCGGTATTGTAATAGTTTCCATCGCTATCCTTATCCTCTTTGTCAGCAGCTTGATAGTAAAACCTGTGAAAGTTCTTGCAGAAAAGATAGAATTATTTGGCACAGGAAATCTGAATGTTGAATTTTCAGTTAAAGGTAAAGATGAGATAGCGAAAATGGCAAATTCTCTGGAGAATATGAAAGTTAACTTAAAAATAATACTTTCCGAAATTCTTCAAGACTCAAACTTAGTAAATTCTTCATCAAAAGACTTGCAAAAGATCTCCCAAAGTTTAGACAAAACCATCGCTGATTTATCAAGAGAAATAGAAGAGATAAACTCATCGCTGCAAAACTCATCTGCTTCTGTCGAAGAAGTTAACAGCGGTATAGAGGAAATTACCGCAAGTGCCCAACATGTCGCTAAATCGGCACAAGAGCTCTCCAAAAAATCAACGCAGGTAAACATGGCTGCTAAGGATGGGGAAGACAAGATAAACGCTATTTCGCAAACAATATTGAAAACGAAAGAAAAATCGATAATAACTGCCCAGGTAGTTAGTGAATTAAGTAACAAAGCAAGAAACATTCAAGAAATAGTTGATACCATAAATTCTATAGCTGAACAAACGAACCTACTTGCACTCAACGCAGCCATTGAAGCCGCAAGAGCTGGTGAAGCAGGTCGTGGTTTTGCAGTTGTTGCCGATGAGATAAGAAAGTTAGCCGAAGAAAGTAAGAATTCAACTAACAAGATAGGAGAAATACTTAGGGAGATACAACAAGGTTCTGAAAAAGCAAGTATAGCTACAAACGAAAGCGTAGAAGTCATAGAACAAGCAGCAAGACAATCAGAAGAAGCTAAAAACAGTCTTATCAATATCATCAAAAAAATTTGCTAATGATTTTTCATCTACAATCGTTAAATTAGAATTCCATTCACCAATTATCGGAGCAAAATGTATAAAATCAATTTTTAAATTGTGAAAATGTTTTACCAACCCCAATGCAAAATCTGGATTATCTTTAAAGTTTTCTATATGCTTATTTGTAACTGTCATTTCTATGCCTAATTTAAAATTTCTTATCTTGTTCATAAGGTTAATTATTTTTACAACGTCTTCATGAACACTTCTTTTAACATTTTTGTATTTTCTATGCTCATCATTGATACCTTTATCTCCATCAAGACTTACTGTTACCCCTATATTATAACTGTTAAAAAGTTCTATTGCTTTTTCATTTATTAATGTTCCATTTGTCGAAATAGAAAATTTTGGTGTATTTAATCCAATAGATGAATAGTATTCGTTGACCCAATAACACAATCTTTCAATTAAATCTAAATTAAGTAGTGGCTCTCCACCAAAAAACTGAATTGACTTTATACCCTTGGCAAAAGTTTTTGTAAAGAAAACAACTGAATTTTTTGCTGTTTCAAAATCCATAAAAAAGTTTCCACTCTGTTTGCCGTATGAACCTCCGTGAGCGTAACAATAAGAACAACTAAGATTACATGCTTGCGATATCACTAATATTAACCTAGAACAAACATCATCTTCTTTTTCTTCCTGAGTAATTTCATTACTCCCATTGAAGTAAAAATTTTCTTTTAAACTGCTTATCAATCTCTCTTTCTCATTCTCGTCAAGCTTTAACAACTGCTCTCCAAGCTTTGGTGGAAGCAAAAAGTATTTTAACTGTTCATGATTAAACAAAATATACTTATCGTCTAGGTTATAAATATGAACACTCATAAACTTCTGTCCTCCCTGTGCTTATTCTTTGTACAAAGCATTTATTAGCTGCAATTTCACTGCTTTTCGCGAAGCTAAATAGCCTGCTAACAGTGGGGAAATTAGTCCCATCACAGTACAGGTTATAAATAGCAGCGTATTGTCAGTAATATAATTCCACTTAATTATATAAACTAGTAATCTTGACAGCAAGATTCCTGGAATTAACCCTATAAATGTTCCTAAAATTCCAATAATGGCACATTCAAAAATATAAAATGCAGCTATTTGTAAATTTGATGCACCGACAACTTTCATAATTCCTATTTCTTGATACCTTTCATATACTGTTGTAATCATTGTGTTTGTAATGTTAGCTACAGAAATTAAAGATACCATTATAATTACAACTAGTATAAAGAAATATATATACCTAAACCAGTTATTAATTGCTTTGAGAACGTCCATTCTTGACACTGCAATAACACTCAAACCCCATCCTTTTAACTCACTCTTTATTAAATTGTCGCTATTCAGTATTCTTTCTATTTCTTTACATGTACTTTCTAGAAAATTGATACTATTGACTTTTGCACTTATCATCCCATACTTTTTATTGCTAAATGCATCTATATCAACAGGTGCTGCTATCATAAAATTGATCAAATCAGGGGTATCTGAAAACATCTGTGGCTTTTGCAGTTTGAGAATACCACATACTGTAAATATATACTTTCTGTTGCTGTCTTCAATTTCAATCTTATCGCCAACTTGAATACTCCCTATTTCTGCTATCTTTGCACCTATAACCACTTCGTTGCCTTTTTTAAAAATTCGTCCATGCTCTATAATTGCACCTAAATTGTCTAAAAAGAGTTTTTTCGTTCCTATAATACGAGTAAAGACGCTTTTTCTCTGACCTTTACTATTTACAGCCGTAATGCTATCAGGCGACCACACTTTTACCCCGACAACATTTTTCAAACTTGAGATTTTTTTTATCATGTCTATATGAGAATCATCAAAAATAGGATAACTATAATAATAACTTGCTCGGCTTTCAGGCCTGCCTTGCACTATGCTTATGACTTTTTCATCAGAAACCTTCATTTCTGTATACATTTTATCCTTGAAACTTCCTGCCATAATAATTATAACCGTGACCAAAAATACTCCCAAGGTTATGTTAAACATGCTCAGTACAAATCTTATTTTGTTGTTCTTTATGCTCGACAGAGAAAACTTTATGTACTCAACTATTGAACTCATAGATTGTTGCTTTCCTCCTTATCTCACCTGAACTATTTTTTTGTTTGATATAGTAATTACTTTCTGTGCTCTCTTTGCCACCTTTTCATTATGTGTAACCACAACTATTGTGGTTTGAAGTTCTTTATTGATATTCTCAAAGATAGATAATATCTGCTCTTCATTAGCTTCATCTAAATTTCCTGTCGGTTCATCAGCAAGCAAAATCGGCTCTATAATAAATATTGGGGTGGTAAGAAAAGAAAAAATATAGCACTTATTCTGAATGCCTGCTATAATTAAAATTGTTTTTAGGGATAAAAAAACACACAAAAGAAAGGAGGCATCCAGAATAAGTGCTCAATCATAATTATATCACTGAACTTTTGAAATCAAAAGATATCATTCTCCACCAAGTAGTAGAAAACGAAAAGGAAGTAGAACTCCACATAAGTCAGATGCAAAAACCTCACGAGTGTCCTAAATGTGGTAGTATCACAAGCAAGATACATGATTATCGTGTCCAAAGAGTAAAGGACGTACCAATAATGGGTAAGGAAACATATTTAGTTTTAAGAAAGCGAAGATATGTTTGCAAAAAATGTGGAAAGAAGTTTTTTGAACACATAAATTTTTTGGGCAAGCGTCAAAGAATGACAAATAGACTAGCAGCATACATTATAAGTCAGCTTAGTAGTTTGAGCAGTATGAAAGAGGTAGCAAGACAGACAAATGTATCAGTTACAACAGTTATGAGGTTATTTGATAAGGTAAGTCCTACCAAGAAAATAGAGGATTTTTCTTCTGAGGCGATATGCATAGATGAATTCAAAGGAAATGCAGGTGGAGCTAAATATCAGTGTATAATTGTGGACCCTGTGAAAAAGCAGATAGTAGAAATTTTAAAAGACAGAAGACAAGATGTTTTGATTGAATATTTTAAAGGGTTAAAAGGAAGGGATAAAGTAAAGTATTTCATATGTGATATGTGGAGACAATTTGTGGAGATAGCAAAGATATATTTTAAAAATGCGAAGATAGTGATAGACAAATTTCATTTTACAAGGTATGTTTATTGGGCGACAGAAGGAGTAAGGAAAAGAGTGCAGAAAGAATTAGAAGATAATTTGAGAAAATATTTCAAGAGGAGCAGGAAATTGTTGTTAAAGTCTTATGAAGAACTTACAGCAGAGCAGAGAGAAGAGTTAGAAGTGATGTTTTGGTATAGTGAGGATTTAAGGAAAGCGCATAGACTCAAGGAAGAATTTAGAAAAGTTTTGGAAAGCAGTAATTCAGCAGAAGCGAGAGTTGAATTAAAAAAGTGGATAGAGGCAGCAGAGAGAAGTGGCCTTTCTGAATTTTGCAGATGTATAAAGGTTTTTAGGAACTGGTTTTCAGAGATAGTAAATTCTTTTGATGTTCCGTATACAAATAGTGCAACAGAAGGTTTTAACAACAAGATAAAAGTTTTAAAGAGAAATGCATTTGGATATAGAAATTTTGAGAGATTTAGAAAGAGGATTTTATACAGTTGTGGTAGTTAGGAGTTAGAAAGAGAATATTTAAAACCCGCAAAAGTAGCGGGGAAAGACAATATTGGGTTTTTAAAATTATTTACCTGTAAGAGGTATATATTACATTAAATGTTTGGTTGATAAAACTGAAAAGGTGGGCATTCAGAATACCCACCCCATCTCTTGACAAAGAGCCGTAATTTTTTGTTAGCTCAAAAACCCCTCCTAACTGACAAAGTCCAGAGATTGTTATTTTTTGTTAGTCTATAAATACCTCTGAACTGATAAAGTCAAGAAAAATAAAAAAACACAGATAACTTTTAGAAAATTATTTGTTGTTTAAAAACAGGATTTATTCTAATATATTAAATTACTTTTCTGTGAAAGTATACTATTAATGAAATCAATCTAATTTCTTTGCTTTTATACCACCGATTTATATATTTCATTTATTTCTAGAATTGTTGTATGCTGCACGATGTACTTAAATTCCCACATTTAAAGTTACAGTTGATACATAAATCGGACATTTACAAGTTTAAAAGTTAGAAATACTTTTTATTCAATCATCTAAAAATCTTTAGCCAAAGTTGCATTTAAATACTTAATGCTTCTTTTGTAAATGAATAGATATAAAGCAGAAACAATAAGTATATTCATTGCAGTGTAAATAAAAAATCTCCTTTCTTGGCTAAATCCAAATCCATATTTCTGTAAAGTTTCATATAAAACATTGTCAAGTACTTTAACTTGAACAATAATGTAAAGTATAGTTATCACAATACTACAAATAATATATATCAATTGCTTAAATGTTAGTTTGTAACGAAATTTTTTATTAACTATTCCAGCCAAAAATTTGTAGTACTGATATCGCAAATTTGGTTCTCCAATGACTATAGAAAATATAAAGTATCCATCGCTAAATGTGAAAGGTGTTAAATTTAGGAATGCTATTTGAATATTTACAAAAAACAAAGTTTTAAATATTTCTATCTCAAAAATATACCACATAAATAGACAACTCAAGCCAAAAATAAAGTTAAACACAATTCCAGCTATTAATACTCTCACTCTTTTGAAAGGAGGAAGAGCATATAAACCTTGAATCTTTACATAAACTATAGGGATTACGAAATAATATAACCCTATATTTAATTTATTAGAAGTCAGACCATATCTCGTGGCAAAAATAATATGCCCAAGTTCATGTACTAAAAAGCATGGTATTGTAAATATTAAACTTAAAATTATATTTTTCAAGTAGGAATTGTCATATTTAATAATATTATTGAAATTAAAACTTATTCTCGATGGTAAAAATATTGTAACGTATAGAATTGTAACAATTAACATTAAAATTAAAATAATAGTTAGAAACATGCCTCTTTTTTTAATATAATTACAAAACAAAGAAATGTCTATCGAAAGCATACTAAACGAAAAAAGTTGTAGTTCACTGAATTTGTAATGTTCATTGAAATTTTTTATTAAACCTGCCCTTCCAAGTTTAGTTATTAAACTTTTTATATCTATTGACATATTATTCTCTTTAGCAAATTTTTGAATATCACTGACACTTAATTTTCCATTCATTAACTTCAAAAGTCTTAAGATAAGACTCACCTGCTCATTTGGAACAATTATAAACGAGTCATTTTCAATGGTTCCAATACAATACATTATATTGCCTTTCTTTTTAAACAACTCATACTTCTCAATATCTGGATAAGCAATGGGTTTAAAATTGTCAGAAACCAATTATTAGCCCTCCCCTGACACCAAGAAAAGATAAAAAACTTTTTTCCTTATAAGTTCTAAATTTTATTCACCAGATAGTTGTCCACTAGGAACAACCCTATCCTTTCAATTATTTTCTTATTGATAGAACATAAATTATTATCAACACAATCGAAATTCTTAAACTTTAAATAACTTGCTGCTATGCATTGGGAACAAATTCCTTTTGCTATACAATTTGCACAAGAATTAATTCTCTCATATGTAATTTCTTTAAATTCAAGTATCTTTTGCCTAAAATTCTGAGTTTTTTCTTCAATATTATCATTTACATTTCCCATAATTAAATCTTCTGACCGTCCTATAAAGACAAAACAAGGGTATATGTTTCCTTCTACATCAACAGCAAAATCTTCCACACCTGCCGAACACAGATTCTTCTTTAATCTTTTTTTAACAACCGACTCCGTAATTCGCAGAACAAAATCAATAACAAGTGGATTATTAGAAGATATTGTTGTCAAAGAATACTTTACAAAATACTTAAAGAAGTTGAAAGCATTAGTTCAATGATAGAAAGTTTAGCCTCAAGTGCCCAAGAACAGAGTGCAGCAACCGAACAAATGAGTTCTGCCATGGCTAACGCAACCAATTCAATTATGGTCATAGCTAATTCAATCGAAAAAATAAGTAAAGATTTTAAAGAGCAGAGTACAAACGCTAAACATGTCAATACATCAGCTCAAAATTTAGCAATGATAGCCGAAAAACTAAATACTTCGGTCCGAAAGTTCATTATTTAATTCATGATTCTGTATGTTGCAAAAAGTTGAAATTATGATACAATATTTAAAAAATGCTTAGAGGTGTAAATATGGATTGCCTTTGTGCACAAATTGATTTACAAAATAATTCAATAATAAATCTGCATCACCATCAAAATGCCCCGGGTGTTACTCCACCTGGGCTTTTTTGATGGTTTAATGGTGGAGTAAACACAAGGGGCTCATCGATACGATGAGCCCCTTTTATTTTTAAATTGTCCGGAGGTGAAAAATATGATCGATACTATTTTTCGAGCATTTTACAAACGGGTAAGCGAAAATTTTGAAAAGTTTACACAGCCGGATATTAAACGAGTAAAAGATTTAAAAGAATTAGTGTCAGGTGTAACATTCATGGTGAAATCTGGTGAGATTTTTAAATTGAGGAAGGATTTTACAAAGTTTATTTGTGAGCACGTCAAAGCACTTGAAAATGTTGAAAATCAAAGACAGCCACATAGATTCTGGTATGACGGACATGTTTACTTTTTTGATAATTTTGGAAATTTGAAATCTCGGTATGAAATTGGACTTGAGATTATCCCTGGTGGGATTTATGAGCTATTAGAGTGTATCAAGATCATAGTAGGTACATATACAGAATATTCAAATTCAGACCTTATCTTGGAACTCAGCGATGCGAGAGTGCTAGAAGATCTCATCAAAGATGTTTCTGAAGACATAAAGACTGAAATATTGGAGATGCTTGATAAAAAAGACTTCTCAGAGCTCGAAGTACTTGGTAGTGTGAGAAAAATAGACGTATCAAAACTTGTTGAAGTAGTTAAAAACAGCTTTTCAAAACGTAGACTTGAAGATTGGCAAGATTTTCCCATTAAAGAACCTTACAGAAAAGAATTGGAAACGGTAATAAGAAGTTTAGAGGGGTTTGAGAACGTAGTTGTTGAGGTTGACTTTTCACTCGCCAGAACAACAGAAGAATATTGTGGATTAACGTTCGCACTCTTTGATACTAAAAGTTCTAAACTAGTTGCAGCTGGCGGTGAATATAAAGTTAATGAATTCTTGCATGGTGTGGGTGGAACGATCTTTCTTTCAGAAATTCGATACTAAATCTATCGGAGGTGGTAATGTGCTCAGAATAGCTTTGGCTAAAGGAAGACTTGAAAACGAAAGTATCGCATACCTTGAAAAATGTGGGTACAAGTTTGAAGAAAAGTTGGAACGAAAACTGGTTTTAAGAGATTGCGATGAGAGAATCGAATTGCTCTCTGTAAAACCACTTGATGTACCGATATACGTACATTGGGGAATAGCTGATGTTGGGATTTGTGGCACTGATTCGATAGTTGAATCACAGTTGGCTCTGATTCAACCAATGAAATTACCTTTTGGTTTGTGTAGCATGGTTCTTGCAAGTTTTCAAGGTTTCAGATTCAACGGTCGACGTGTTAAAATCGCTTCTAAATTTCCGGTGAGCGCTAAGAAATATCTTGAATCAAGAAATGTTGATGCTGAGCTTATAAAATTGAACGGTTCTGTGGAGCTTGCACCTGTTGTTGGACTTGCGGACGCAATTATCGATATAGTTCAAACCGGTAAGACATTAAGAGAACATGGATTAGTGATAATAGAACAAATTTACAGAATATCCGCGATGGTTTGCGTAAATGATGTTGCTTATAGAACAAAACGCATTGACTTGCAAGCACTTTTTGACAGGCTTTGGAATGGTTTGAATAATCAAGTCAGTTGATAAAGACAAAGGAGGTTGTGATATGAACGTGATAAGGTTTCCTTCACCAAGCCAGATCTTTCAAATTATTGAAAGCAGAAGAAGAAACGTTTCAGATATTGAAGAATTCGTCAAATCTGTAATAAAAAATATACAAACAAATGGTGATGATGCGTTGATTGAGTATATTAACAGATACGAAAAATGCAAGTTGACCTTAGACATGCTGAGAGTTTCAGATACTGAAATTGAAGAAGTTACAGTTGAACCTGAATTTGAGAGCATAGTCGATAACTTCATATCAAGGTTAGAAAGATACCATATTTTGCAAATAGAAAAAAACAAATGGCAACTTACCGAAAATGGTTCATTCTTAGGGTATATGAACGTACCAATTGACAGTATCGGAATATACGTACCATCTGGGAAAGGAGTCTACTTCTCTACCCTATTGATGTGTGCGGTTCCTGCCAAAATTGCTGGTGTTAATCGTATAGTGATAGCAACACCACCTGATGAAAGGGGTAAGATACCAAAGTTTATAACTTACATAGCTAAAAGAATAGGGATAAGCGAAATCTACAAGATGGGAGGAGCACATGCGATTGCAGCACTCGCGTATGGAACAAAAACAGTTTATAAGGTTGACAAGATCGTTGGTCCTGGGAACAAATACGTTGCTTTAGCCAAAAAACTAATAATCCAAGATTGCGGAATCGATAGTATAGCCGGTCCAAGTGAGGTACTAATCATTTCCGATGAGACAGCAAATCCACGTTTCATAGCTTGTGATATGTTATCTCAGGCTGAACACGATGAAGATGCTATGTGCGTGCTTGTCACCACTTCTGAGAAGTTGGCAACATCGGTTCAGGAAAATATTCAGTACTATATTCAAAAACTAAACAATCCAAACAAAGAACGGGCAATAAAATCTCTGGAAACAAATGGTTACATAATTCTTGTTGAAAATCTTCTCCAGGCTGTAGAAATATCTAACAATATTGCCCCGGAACATCTTGAAATAGTCACCCAAGAACCATATCAATTATTAAAACTTATCAAAAACGCAGGCTCAGTATTTTTGGGTAACTTTTCAAGTGAGCCGATAGGAGATTATGGCATAGGACCAAACCATGTGTTACCAACATTCTCAACTGCACGATTTACTTCTGGCTTAACTGTGAATGATTTTCTCAAAAAAATATTTATAACACAAGTAAGTAGCGAAGAAATTTTGAAAACTGGAAGTGAGTACGTCAAGCTTGCAAGACTTGAAGGATTTGAAGCTCATGCTATGGCTGTCCAAATTCGACTTGAGGAGTTGGGAATATGGAATCAGCCAGAATGAAAATCAAAATGCTACCAAAGTATCAGCCAGAGAAACGTACAGAGATATATCTTGCCCTGAACGAGAATCCGTTCGATTTCCCTAAAGAGATTTTAGACTACGCGTATAAAAAGCTTGACCTTAGTGCACTCAAAATTTACTATGATTCCCCGTGCGAAAAGCTATTGCAAGCTTTATCGCAATACACATCTCAACCTAAGGAAAGAATAAGTATAGGAAATGGAGCAGATGAAATTATCTACTACATATTTCTCATGTTCAAAACTTTCAGCTTTTATATCTGTCCACCTACTTACAGCTGTTATTCTATATTTGCTTGTGCAACGGGAGTGAATCTGTCCACTGTACCTCTGTTGGGTGAAAAGTACGACAAGCTGGACATTGATGAGCTTACAAAGAAGTTAGACCATAAAAGTGTTTTGTTCTTACCGAATCCAAATAACCCGACTGGACATTTGTTTGATAAAAGTGAAATCGAGTATCTTCTATCAACTGGAGCAATAATAGTTGTTGATGAGGCATATTACGAGTTTGCAGGTGACTCGTGTGTAGAGTTGTTGGACAAATTTAAAAATTTGATAATCATACGCACCTTCTCAAAAGCTTTCTGCTTAGCCGCTCAACGTATTGGCTATATTTTGGCAAATGAGGAACTGATTGATTACTACAATTCAATCAGATTACCTTACAACGTTTCTTACCTGTCGCAGCTTTTAGCTTTAGCTTCGCTCGAAAACTTAGGATATTTTAAAGAAAAGATAACATGGATAAATCAAGAACGCGAGAGAATGAAAAAGACGTTTTTAGAAAATGGCTTTCATTTAACTGACTCGGTAGCAAATTTTATATTTATCTTAGCAAATAACAGTCAAATAGAGATGATCTTCGAAAAATTAAAAAACCAGAAAGTCACCGTAAGAAAATTCAAGGAAGGAGTCAGAATTTCCATCGGGAAATCACAAGAAAACGATTTAGTAAAAGACATTCTAATAAGAACAATCAAATCAAACAAGGGGGGATCGTAATGGTCGAGATAGATGTTTTCGAGAATAGCTGTACTGTTAAGAGGACCACTAAAGAAACATCTATAATCTTGAGATTATCCTGTACTGCACAAAAGTCTGTATTTACAGGTAGCACAGGAATCGGCTTTTTTGATCATCTTTTGGAAACTCTTTCAAAATATTGTGGCCTGTCAATCGAGATAACTGAGTTTCATGCTGATACACATGTAGATTTACATCACGCAGTTGAAGACACAGCGATAGTAATTGGCACGGCAATAAAGAACTTGTTTGATTACAACTTAACTGCAAGATTTGGTTATTGCATTGTACCCATGGATGATGCATTAATTATGAGTGCGATTGATCTATCTGGAAGGCAGTATTTGGAATTTAACGTAGATTTTACAGTATCGAACATAGGAAACTTTGCAACGGAATTGTTGGAGGAATTTTTTAAAGCATTTGTGAATAGTTCCGCTACAACGCTTCACATAAGAAAACTGAATGGAAAGAACAACCATCATGTTGCTGAATGTGTTTTTAAATCATTCGGTTTATGCTTAAACATGGCGTTAAAACCTTCGAATACAACGCTCTCAACGAAGGGGGTAATTATGTGAAAGTCGGGCTTGTAGGCATCGTCCCTGGTAATGTTATGAATGTTTATAGGGCTCTGCTGAAAGTAGGTATCGAGTCGGTTGAAATTATACAACAAAGCACAAAGAAATTCTACGAAGTATTAATTCTTCCTGGTGTTGGTCACTTCCAAGATGCTATGGAATCTCTCAAGAGACTAAACTTCGATGAGTATATAAAAATTCACGTTGAAAGTGGAGGAAAACTTTTGGGTATCTGTCTTGGAATGCAACTTCTATTTGAAAAAAGTGAAGAGGTAAAATTTAACAGCACTGACAGAGAATCCGAAGGACTTAAGTTGATAAAGGGAAATGTCATCAAACTAAAATCAAAAATTTTACCGCACATTGGTTGGAACCAAATTACATTTTTGCAAGAAACAAATTGTGGAATCTCGAAGTTTAACAACCATTATTTTTACTTCGTCCACAGTTACAAAGTAGTCTGTGACAAAGAATTAACCATAGCAGAAACCGAGTACGATGGAGAGAAAATCCCAGCAATCATTAAGTATAAAAACATAGTTGGAATACAGTTTCACCCAGAAAAAAGTCATACAGATGGTCTATCACTACTTAGTGAGGTGATAAAATGTTAGTCATACCGGCTATAGATATATACAATGGTAACATCGTACGTATGATAAATGGAAAAAAAGAACAAGCTATAGTCTATGAAACAGGAAAAGAGAAAATATTGAGAAAAATCGAACGTTTCTTGGAGAACGGACTGAATTTAGTTCATATTGTCGACTTGTCAAAAGCCATAGATGGTAGTGATAAGAATTATGAAATAATCACTGAAATATCACGCTGTGGTCTTTCACAATTCATACAACTTGGCGGAGGTATCCGAACATTTGAATATTCAATTAAGCTCTACAATCTTGGTTTCAAAAGGCAGGTGTTGACAAGTTTGGTACTTAAAAACGAAGAGATTGTAAGTAAGCTCATTGAAAATGGAATAGAAGTGATCTTTTCGCTGGATACTGACTCCGAGGGTAACATAAAAACAAACGGCTGGAAGATTAGTAAAAAAATAACTTTTGAAAAATTACTTACAAAACTTGAAGCACTTGGTATAGAACAATTAATTCACACAGACGTAGAAGCTGATGGAACACTGAAAGGAAGAGATCTAAAAATTACAAAGAACTTAGCAAATCAAACTAAATTAAAAATCATTGTAGCAGGTGGGATAAGTTCTGTTTATGACTTAGAGAATGTCAAGTCTTACTGCAAAGAATACAGCAACGTAACAGGCCTAATAATTGGTAGGGCGTACTATGAAGGAAGAATAACACTAAGGGAGATGAGCCTTTATGCTGACTAAGAGACTCATAGCTTGCCTCGATGTTAAAGATAACGTAGTTGTTAAAGGTAAACAATTTGAGAATTTAATTTACGGTGGTGATCCTGTAGAACTTGCAAAAAGATATGCACAGATAGGCATCGACGAATTAGTATTCCTTGACATAAGCGCCACGTATGAGAAAAGGAAAACCTTGATCCAGCTTGTTGAGAAAGTAGCTGAGCAAATAAATATACCTTTTACAGTAGGTGGTGGTATAAACTCCTTGGAACTCGCTTCTGAGCTGATATACAAAGGTGCCGATAAAGTGAGTATAAACACTGCAGCCGTTGAAAATCCAAAGTTGATAACACAGATCGCAGATCGTTTTGGGTTACAAGCTGTTGTTGTAGCTGTGGATGTGAAAAAAACCGACATTGGTTATGAAGTATTCACAGTATCTGGACGCAAGAGAACGGGTATAAGGTACGAAGATTATCTCGTCGAAGTAGAAAAACGTGGTGCAGGTGAATTACTTATCACAAGCATCGATAAAGATGGTACACAAGACGGTTACGATGTAGAAACAGTACGTCTTGCCAAATCATTAACAAAGCTTCCGGTTATAGCATCTGGTGGTGCTGGTAAAATGGAGCACGTATTGGAAATACTCACAGCAGGTGCAGACGCAGCACTTATGGCATCTGTATTGCACTTTGAAAAGATTAATTTGCAAAAGTTGAAGGAATTTCTACAAAATAATGGAATAAAAGTTAGGATTAACTACTGAATTCAAAAAATTGAAGGAGGATGTAATTATGCAAAATGATGAATTATTAATACCAGTAATTGTACAGGAAATAAATACAAAAGAAGTTTTAATGTTAGCATACGCAGATCAAAAAGCACTTGAATTGACCAAACAAACTGGCTATGCACACTTTTATTCACGCTCGAAAGGTAGAATTTGGAAAAAAGGTGAGGAATCAGGAAACACTATGAAAGTTGTTAAAATATTGAAAGACTGCGATGAGGACGCAATATTGTACTTAGTAAAATTTCCGGCAGACAAAGTAGCATGTCATACAAACAAAAGAACTTGCTTTTTCAAAGTCTTACACGACTCAAGTAAGGAGGACAACGACGAAATTGTGAACTTGGAATTCTTAATCGAGTTAAAACAACTAATCGATGAACGAAAGAAGGAACTACCAGAAGGTTCTTATACAACCCGTCTCTTTAACGAAGGAATAGAGAAAATAGCCAAGAAATTTGGGGAAGAAAGCATTGAAGTCGTTTTAGCTGCTATGGGAAATGATAAAAGACACCTTGTGTCCGAATTGGCAGATTTAATTTACCATTTAACGGTCTTATTGTCAGAAAAGGAAGTCGGGTGGCATGAAATAATATCAGAGTTAGTCGCAAGACGGAAAGGTTCTAAGTTGCGATAATAAGACTTTTCGAGTATGAATCTGAAACTATGTGGCATTTTTCCTTTCTTTATAATGTATTTGACATTTTTCAAAACATAGTGTAAACTTTAATTTGGATTTCTATTGGAAACGGTTCTGATGCTTTGAAAAGGGGTGCAGATAGTGACAAGGAATGGAAAGAAGTGTGATTTAGCGACACAATTCAAGTATCACATGCATCACTCCTTAGGTGAGAAAGTTGATTACGCTACAACAATCCAAAAATTCTTTGCATTATCTTACTCTATCAGAGACATTATTGCGGAAAAATGGCTCAACACTGAGGATATAATTTATAAGAGGAAAGATCTAAGAATAGTTAACTATTTATCGATGGAATTCCTGATAGGTAGACTTTTATACAATAACATACTCAATCTGAAGGTTGAGGATGAAGTCAAAAAACTTTTGGAAAAATACAACATTACACTTGATGAAATTGCTTTATTAGAAGAAGATGCAGCGCTTGGTAACGGTGGCCTTGGTAGACTTGCTGCATGTTTTCTTGATTCCTTAGCTACTCTTGGCTATCTTTCTTACGGTTATACAATACGTTACCAATACGGATTATTTAAACAAGAAATCGAAAATGGTTTTCAGAAAGAACTTCCCGACGATTGGTTGAAAAATGGTTATCCATGGGAATTTCCTAAACCACATGAAACAGTAAAAGTCAAATTCTTTGGTAAAAGTGAACCGTATTTCGACGCGGAAGGGAAACTAAAATTTAGATGGATTGATACCTACGAAGTTTTAGCGGTCCCATATGATATTTATATAACTGGTTACAACAGCGAAATAGTCTCTGTACTCAGACTGTGGCATCCTAAAGCCGTTAATGAGTTTAATTTCAACGAGTTTGAGAAAGGTAATTACGAAAAAGCTGTTCATGAAAAAAACCTTGCAGAAACACTTTGTAAAGTGCTATATCCAAACGATGCGTTCTATCAGGGTAGAGAATTAAGACTAAAACAAGAATACTTTTTTGTGAGTGCTGCTTTGCAAGACATAATCAGAAGACACAAAAGAAGGTACGGTAACAACTTAGATAACCTTCACGAAAGTGAGGTCATACAACTTAACGATACCCATCCTGCGCTTGCAATTCCCGAACTCATGAGAATATTACTTGACGAAGAAGGATACGGCTGGGATGAAGCATGGAAAATAGTAAGCAACACAATAGCTTATACCAACCACACAGTCATGCCGGAAGCACTTGAAAAGTGGGAAGCGCCATTACTTCAAAATATGCTTCCCAGACACTATCAAATAATTGAGGAAATAAATGCCAGATTTTTGAAAGAAGTTGGTCAAAAATTCAACAACGACCTAAAAAAGATCATTGATATGTCAATTTTCGAAGAAGGAAATATAAAGAAAGTCAGAATGGCAAATCTTTCATCGATAGCTTCATTTTCAATAAACGGCGTGTCTGAATTACACACAGAAATACTTAAAAAAAGTGTTCTGAAAGATTTCTACGAAACGTATCCGGAAAAATTTAACAACAAAACAAACGGAGTTACACAAAGAAGATGGCTCTTGGAGTGTAATCCACCACTTGCCAAACTCATAACCGAAGGAATCGGAGATGGTTGGATAACAAACCTTTACGAGTTGAGAAAATTAGAAAATTTTGTTGAAGATAAAGGATTCCTCGAAAAGCTTGCTCAAGCAAAAATGTGGAACAAAGAAAGATTAGCGAAATATGTAAAAGAAAAATTGGACATCTCAATCGATCCTAAGACATTATTTGATATACAGGTAAAAAGAATCCACGAATACAAACGACAACTTCTAAATGTATTGCATATTGTTCATTTATACAACGAAATAAAAAACGGAAATAACTTAAACGTACCTAGAACATTCATATTTGCAGGCAAGTCTGCCCCAGGGTACAGAATGGCGAAGCTAATTATCAAGCTCATCAACAGCGTTGCCGACGTAATAAACGCTGATCCAATAGTAAGCGAACAATTAAAAGTTGTTTTCATACCAAATTACAATGTATCAGCTGCTCAGATAATCATTCCAGCGGCAAATATTAGCGAACAAATCTCAACAGCTGGTACTGAAGCATCTGGCACTGGTAATATGAAGTTCATGATAAACGGTGCTTTAACAATTGGTACCTTGGACGGAGCAAATATTGAAATACTTCAAGAAGTTGGTGAAGAAAACATATTCATATTTGGTCTTAAAGCAGAGGAAATTGAAGAGGCAAGGAGAAAAGGTATTTATAATCCATTTGGAATATATCTAGAAAACGAAAAAATTAGAAAAGTGCTCGATATGATCAGGAATGGTTACTTTTCTCAAGAACAACCAGATTTATTCGTAGACATATACGAGAACCTACTTTACGGAAAATACGCTCCTATGCCCGACCAATACTTCTTACTTGCTGATTTTGAATCTTACGAAAAAGCTCACAAGAAGATAGATGAAACCTACTTGGACCAAGTTGAGTGGAATAAAAAGTCATTACTAAACATTGCAAGAAGTGGAAAGTTCTCAAGTGATAGAACAATAGAAGAATATATAAAAGATATATGGAAAACCAAAAAGGTAGTAGAATAAAAAACCGTGAGGATTCTTCCTCACGGTTTTTTGTAAAACTTTGTGGAGCTTATTTTAGCTTCTTATGACAGAACCACCAATCATAGCATTCGTACTCTTGTAATCTTTTCTGAGCAGTTGCGCAGTCACTTGCTGGTGGAATAATCACTTCGTCTCCAAGCAACTCGTTATTGGGCCAATTCGCCGGTAACGCAACATGATACTGATCATTTACTTGCAATCCCTTGACCATTCTTAGAATTTCATCCATGTTTCTTCCAAGTTCTTGCGGATAATAAAGTGATGCTCTTAGAATTCCTTTCGGATCTATTATAAAAACTGCTCTAACTGTGTTCGTTCCTTTCCCTTGATGAATCATGCCAAACAAATCCGCTATTTGACCCCTGTCATCAGCGATAATGGGGAACTTAATCTCAATACCGAGCTTCTCTTTAATCCATTCAACCCACTTAATATGCGAAAAAACTTGATCTATACTGAGCCCTATCAACTCTGTGTTTAAAGTCTTGAACTCATCATATCTCTTTTGAAATGCAACAAATTCCGTCGTACACACCGGTGTGAAGTCTGCCGGATGGCTGAAAAGTACAACCCACTTACCTTCGTAATCCTTAGGAAAGTTTATAACACCTTGAGTAGTCTTTGCACTAAATTCTGGTACCTTATCCCCTATAAGCGGTAAACCCATATACATCCCTCCTGTAATAAGATATATTTTAGATACACTCTTATTTTATACTAAATCTAACTAATTACAATAACAACAAAGTAACTATTACATTAACACAGAATTTATATAACTAGAGAAGTGCTATTAAATCGTTTATAGAGTTTATGCATTCAATCGGAAGCTTATCATATCCTTGATTTTCGGTTTCTTTTGTTTTTATAAACTCGACACGTTTTTCGAGAGAAATTTTAACCAATTCTCTGTACTCGTATTCAGAGATTTTTGTTTCGAACCCTGGAATATCTATTATCTTTAATCCACCAAACCAATCAACGAATTTCGCACTTTTTTCGACAATTTTTTCTATGATCTCCAGGGTGAGTTCTTTCGGTACCTTTTTGTTCAAATAAAATCCTGTGTTAACTATGTAACATTCAACGCCCTTTTCAAATAACTTTTTAAACTTCTCATAGTCCTCTGCCAGTGGATACGTTCTAAACGGATTAGCGTAAGGTTCAAAAACAAGAGCCTCAGGATCTACACCTGGAAGTAATTTTTCAGCTGAGGTTCTTTTTGTTGCGAGTGTAGCTCCCATTGTGGATGCAAGGATAGGATCTTCTATTTTCACAATAGGTGGTAAAACAGGATCTTTCATTATCCAAAAGATTGCGTTGACAGGTTCATCAATTTTATCTACTCTGTTTGGTGACCAAAGCCTCGACTTAATTGCTCTACCATTTCCATTTCGAATATCTTCCATCACTGGAATTATTCTTCCTACTTCATCCAATGTAGCACCGCAATTTTGAATTGTAAGCAAATACTTGTTATCTTCACTGGTTAGCGGATAGTCAGAAGTCTTGTCAAAATAAGAAGGCTCTAAAGCTATTGATGAAAGATCTTCTAAACTTATAACAAGTGCATCATCGTGCAGTACAGTTATTTTGTACCTTTCCTTGTGCTTTGCGTGAGTTAACGTCGATTTCCCAGAACCTGATAATCCAAAGAAAGCAGCTACAAAAACGCTGTTATCGAATTCGTACTTCTTTAATCCACCATGACATGCAACAAAACCTTGTCTGTTTCCTATGGACCAACCAAGTGTGAGTGTTCCTTTCTTAAATTCTCCAAAATATCTCAATCCAAGTAATGCTGCGCAGTTGTTCCTTGGATCAAACAATGCAAGACCACCAGGGAATTCGGGATGTTGCCAATCTGGGTCTGTAAAGATATATATATCTGGTTCGCCGAGCATCTTGGAATTTTCGTACATCAGAGAATATTCAGGTGTTAAGTCCTGAAAGTTCAACAACCAATTATACACAGTATTTTCAAAACCCTCAGGTATCAAAATATGGTTTTTCACCATGAAATCCGGGTGAAGTCCTGTATAACTAATTGCATGATACAACTTTTTATACCTAGTACCATAAATTGCCTCTCTAACGACTTCAGCAAAGTAATCTTCGCTTACGCCAGGAATCCCTATTATCTTCCGTGCTCCAGCAAATCTTCCAACAGTGGCCCCATCGTTAAATATTAAAATTTTTGTACCTTCATCCAGGTTTAGAAGTTCCGGCTTGTAAACAAACAAGTCAGTTACTATAGTTCCTTGAGCATTCACAGCTTTCTTATAAGCTTCCTTCCTTGAAGTTACTACTTCCACATTGTTTCCGTAAAAAGCACTTTCAATAGTCGTTCTTAGCTTTGAAAAGTTGCTTTTGTTGACCTCCGACCACTGCCACCTTCCCTTTGTAGCCATCTTCGTTTCCCCCTTTAATTGATATTAACAATACATATCTTATTTTATAACTTTGCAAACGATTGGTTAACAGGAGCATAAACAAGCATACTTATACATCGTTGTGAAAGGATTTACATAGTCCAAAAACCCATTTTCTTATCAAGTATTTCGCGCTTAATAAGTAAAGAATAAAGAAATTGGTAGTTCATATTTTGAACTATTAAACAAATGAACTGTCTAAACAATTGGAGGTAGGTGATCTGAAATGTCAAAAGAGTTAGAGTATGCAATTAGCAACGTAGAAGTTGAGCAAATTTTGGAAAAAATTTTGGACACAGTGGCATATTTTGTAAGTATTCTTCCTCGTATTGCTGAATTTGAAAATATGAACACCACAGAATTTTATGTTTTCATGTACATTGCAACAAGAAAAGATTCTTATAGCAGCCAAATCGCTTTAAACTTAGGATTAAGAAGAAGTTCAGTAAGTATGATTTTGAAAAAGTTGTTAAAAAAACAGCTTATCGAGGTGACTGAAGATGAAAATGACAGAAGATATGTACATATTTATCTTTCAAAAAAAGGAAAAGATGTCTTCGAAAAATTTCTAAAAGCTTTCGAAAGTATAATGTTAAATGTAACATCAAAGCTCAGCTATGAAGACTTTGAAAAATTAACCAGCAGCTTTGAGTTAATAAGCAGATTCTCGCAATTAATTTTTAAGTCAAGATGACAAAAATCAAGGGGGGAGAAATCATGATACTTGTAACGGGAGCAACTGGACATCTTGGTAATGTGCTTGTGAGGGAGTTAATCAAAAAAGGTTATCATGTGAGAGTCTTGGTACATCCAAAAGATGATCTTATACCTTTGCAATTATTGCCTATAGAAATCTTGTATGGTGATATAAATGATGATTTCTCACACGGCTTAAAAGGTGTGGAAAGTGTCTTTCACTTAGCTTCTTTGATCTCGATTACTCCTGGCAAAAGAAAGCAAATTTACAAAACAAACGTTGATGGTACTATTAATGTAATAAATCTTTGTAAAAAGTACAAAATTCCGTTAATATATGTAAGTAGCGTACATGCAATAGCGGAAGTACCCAAGGGTTCAACGATAAATGAAGACATACCGGTAGATGAAGAAAAAGTAAGAGGTCACTATGCAAAATCGAAGGCAATAGCAACCAAAAAAGTGATGGAGGCCTTTAAGGAAGGATTAAATGGTTACATAATATTCCCGACTGGCATATGTGGACCTTTTGACTATAGACTATCATATTTTTCAAGAGTACTCATAAAATACAAATACAACAAATTAAAGATTGCAGTTATTGGAGGTTTTGATTTTGTAGACGTAAGGGATGTAGTGTATGCTTTGCTGAACTTACACCACTTATTTACCTTGAAACATTACGTAATAAATCATCAGCGATACTTAGTCTCGGCAAACAAGGTACGTTTCGAACTCCTTCCATTGGTTTGTGGAATGAAAAAATATGTAGTTTGTAGTGATTATACAGCCTATTTGGTAAGTTATTTATCGCTTTTAGCCCAGCTGATTTTTGGTGTAAGCACAGAATTTGTTCCTTATGCTCTTCACACTATTAATTTAAATTACACTTACTCTTCAGATAAACTAAAAGAGACCATCGAGTACCATCCAAGAAAATTTGAAAAATCTGTAGAAGACTTCTTCAAGTGGCTTTCTGAAGATACATTTCTGCAAAAACATGGCACCGTAGATTCCAAATTTAAGAATAGATAAACGTTTTTTTCAATTGGTTGAACAGATTGAACAGGGATAATATTATGTGCTATAATATCATTTGAAAAATTAAGGAGGTGGACTTATTGGGACGTTTAAGAGTTTATGAACTAGCAAAACAGCTTGACATGGATACAAAAGAGCTACTTCATGAATTAGAAGAACTGGGTATCGAAGTAAAAAGTCATATGAGCTATATAGACGAGGAAACTGTAAATATCCTTCTTGAGATATACAGAGAAACTCTTGATGAAGAGGAAGAGTTAGTAAAGTCACGCGAACCTGTAAAAGAGAAAGTAGAATCCAAAAAGCCACCTGTTCATATTACCGAGTCAGATTTGAAGCTTGATAAATTCGCTGAAAAAATAAAGATACCACAAAATAGAATAATCCAAGACTTTTTCTTGAAAGGTGAAATTTTGCGTCCTGGTCAAGCAATTTCTTTATCCTTGGCAAAAAAAATTGCCAAAATGTACGATGTTAGGTTAACATTTGAGGAGGATGCAACAACAAAAGAAGCTGTAAAACTTGAAAATCCACTTGATGAACTCAAACAAGAATTTGAAGAAATATACAACAACAATAAAGACAAATTGATTAACAGACCACCAGTAGTCACAGTAATGGGTCACGTAGATCATGGAAAGACAACACTACTTGATTACATAAGAAAGACACGTATAGCCGAAAAAGAAGAAGGTGGAATTACTCAAAGCATCGGTGCATATCAAGTTATAGTTAATGGGAAAAAAATCACTTTTATCGACACTCCTGGTCACGAAGTCTTCACTGAAATGCGTGCAAGGGGCGCTCAAGCAACAGACATAGTCGTTTTGGTTGTTGCTGCAGACGATGGTGTAATGCCTCAAACAATAGAAGCCTACAACCATGCAAAGTCAGCAAATGTACCAATAATTGTGGCAATCAATAAAATAGACAAACCAAACGCAAACGTAGATCTCACAAAACAAGACCTTGTCACAAAACTTAACCTTATTCCAGAAGATTGGGGCGGCGATACGATAGTTGTTCCTATATCTGCAAGAAATGGTATCAATATCGACACACTACTTGAAATGATACTCTTAGTAGCAGAAATGCAAGATATACGCTGTATACCTGATAGCCCTGTTAGAGCAGTTACAATTGAAACTAGGCTTGATAAGGGTTATGGTCCTGTGGCAAACGCAATTGTAAAAGATGGACTCTTAAAAGTCGGGGATTTTATAGTGGCTGGAAAGGTATTTGGTAAAGTCAAAGCATTAATAGATGACAAGGGTAGAAGATTAAAAGAGGCAGAACCGTCTACACCTGTAATGATTGTAGGATTTGAAGAACTACCAGATCCACACAGCATAATTTATGTGGTCGAATCAAAAGAGAAAGCTTTAGAAATAGTTGAAAAAGTGAAAGAAATAGAAGCAAGGGAATTAAGGAAAAAACGACAGATAAAACTTGAAGAAATTCTCAAGAAAATGCAAGAAACAGAAAGAAAAGAAATTAAATTGATCCTAAAGGCGGACACAGTTGGATCTTTGCAGGCACTCCAAAATGCAATTGCAAAATTGAAAACAAACGAAATAGGAATCGACGTTGTCCATTCCGCAGTTGGGGCGATAAACTCAAGTGATGTGATGCTTGCAAGTGCTTCAGAAGCTGTTATACTTGGCTTTAGAGTAAAAGCAGACAATCAAGCTTCCAAAATAGCAGAAACAGAAGGTGTTCAAATAAAAACCTACACGATTATTTACAAACTTCTAGAAGAACTCAAAGCAGCGATCGAGGGAATGCTTGAACCTGAAGAAGTTGAAGAAAAAACTGGTAGTGGAGAAATAAAGAAAGTCTTCAAAATTCATAAAGTTGGAAACATTGCCGGTGTGCAAATGTACGAAGGTTACGTGGAAAAATCTGGATTTGTAAGAATATACAGAAATGGTACATTGGTTTTCGAAGGAAAAATCGAATCTCTCAAACATTATCAACAGGATGTAAACAAAGTCAGTGCACCGCAAGAATGTGGAATCAAGTTCTTGAACTTCGATGATATAAAAGAACAAGACGAACTTGAATTTTATATAATCAAAAAAATTCCAAGAAAACTTACTACTGTTACAGAGCAAGAGACCAAAGTTGAACAATAAGCGATACGAAAATCCCCCCAAAGGGGGATTTTTTATCCTTCAACAATCTTTTAACCTTCTGAAAGCTTCCAAAGCCTTTTGCCTTGTTTCATTAATAGATGCCATAGGTAAAGGATAGTCCTTTCCAAGTTCTAATTCTATTTTCTTAAGTATGTGCTTAGGTGTGTTCCATGGTTCATGTATATATTCAACAGGAAGCTTTTCAAGTTCTGGGACCCACTTTTTAATATACTCACCGTTCGGATCAAATTTCTTCGATTGAAGCACAGGATTGAATATTCTAAAATACGGTACCGCATCAGCACCACAACCAGCAACCCACTGCCAACCTTGCACATTATTTGCGACATCCGCATCAACAAGTGTATCCCAAAACCACTCTTCTCCCAACTTCCAGTGAATTAAAAGATTCTTCGTCAACCAAGATGCAACAATCATACGTACTCTGTTATGCATCCAACCTATCTTCCAAAGTTGACGCATTCCAGCATCAATTATCGGAATCCCAGTCAACCCCTTTGTCCATCTGAAATAATCATCTGTTCTATCCCATCTCCAAGGAAACATATCGAATTTTCTCTTCAAATTCTTACTAACCATATCCGGATTGTGGTAAAGAACATGATAAGAAAATTCACGCCAAACAAGTTGTCTTAAAAACGATTTCTTACCCTTCGTAAAAGTTCCAAACTCACCACCATTAACAACTTTGTACCAAATCTGTCTTGGAGAAATCAAACCAACCGAAAGATAAGGAGACATCAAAGACGTACCATCTACGTCCGGTCTATCTCGATCTTCTTCATAACTTTCTACAGCATTGCACAAAAACCAATCTATACGATTTTGAGCACCTTCCTCACTAACATCCCAAAATTTATCCATGTCTGTGTACCAATTAACTTTTGGCAACAATCCTAAATCATCTAATCGTTCTGACGCAACAGCCATCTTTACACCAAGCAAACTTTCAGGAACAGGAAGTGGTTTTGATACAACAACCTCTCGTTCAAATTTCCTCCAAAAAGGTGTAAAAATGGCAAATGGTTTTTCATTATCCATGAGAAAATTCCTTGGATCATGCAGCAAAAAATCATCGAAACACTCAACTTTCACTCCTAAAGAAATTAGTTGCATTCTTATGCTCTCATCTCTACGTTCCAAATTTGGGTCAAAACGCTTGTTCCAATAAACTGCTTCGGCTCCAACTTTTTTAATAAGAGATTCAAGTACAAGAAAAGGATTATCCGCCTTACGGATAATTAACTTCAAACCGAACCTCTCAAGTTGTTTACTCAAACTTAAAAGTGCTTTATATAGCCACCACTTTTTTGCACCGCCCAGACTTTTCCTTTCTTTATCTTTTGTGTAAATATATAAAGGCACAACTTTTCCATCTTTGGCTGCATAATACAAAGCAGGATTATCAGAAACTCGCAAGTCATTCTCAAACCAAACAATTATACTCCCCATTATCTTAACTCCTATTAAGCTTGATACACTTCTATATTATACAATAAATTCTTGCATGTTTACAACCTCATCTATCTTCTTGCTTTTCATCGTCTCACTCTGCTAATTCTTTGCCATGTATAACCTCATCCCTCAACTCACATACTCTGAGCCTAATAATACCTGCCTCCACAAATTTTGATTATTTTCAATTCCAAAGTCCGGATAGAAAACTGAAATGGAAATTCGAAACGTAATATACTCCAGTCCAGCGGTAGGTCCGGACGGTAGTATTTATGTTGGTTGCTTGGATGGTAATCCATACGAAACTCATTCAACATCGTATAGTTTGATAGATATTACCTGACCAAAGTTTAGAGGTAATTTACGAGACACTGGAATGTTTGGTGAGAAGTGATTTTTGCTTTGGGCATACAAAGAAAAAACCCCCCTGATCTATTCAGGGGGGTGAGGCTTTAAATATAACCCTGGGCACTACCTACTCTCGCAAG